>JAMHKW010000055.1:0-7671 GCA_028439805.1 Candidatus Nitrosopumilus sp.
TATTTCCTAAAGGCAATGAAAGTAAAAAGTAAACTTACCAAAGAAATCAATGAGGCTTTTAAAAAATATGATTTACTAATTGCACCAACTGTTCCAATTTTACCATTTAAACTTGGTGAAAAAATTAATGATCCAATTTCATTATTCCTAGTTGATATCAATACTGTAACTGCAAATCTCACCGGAAAACCTGCCATCTCAATTCCATTTGCAATTTCAAATGGATTGCCAATTGGAGTGCAATTATTGGCAGATTCTATGAATGATAAATTATTACTACAAGCAGCATATGCACTAGAACAAACTGTCAAATTACCGGAGGTTCCAATATGACTAAAATTGGCCTAGAAATTCACTGTCAATTAACAAACTTGGAAAGTAAGTTATTTTGTTCATGTAAAGCAAACTATAGAGAATTTCAAATCAATGAAAATATTTGCCCTATCTGTATGGGATTGCCAGGAAGTTTACCTCAATTAAATCAAGAAGCAGTAAAAAAAGCAACAATGATTGCAATGGCACTTAATTGTAGTACTCCTGAAAAAATTGCATTTTTTAGGAAAAATTATTTTTATCCTGATTTACCAAAAAATTTCCAAATTACACAATTAAACATCTATGGCGATACCAGTATTGGCGGCTCTGGTTCTGTAATGATTGGAGACAAAAAGATTCGAATTACTAGAATTCAGCTTGAAGAAGACCCAGGTAGGTTGATTTATGAGGGAAGTTCCTCTAAAAATCAGATAACTCTAGTAGATTACAATCGTGCAGGTACCCCTTTAGTTGAAATTGTCACAGAACCTGACTTTGAGAATCCAAAACAAGTTAGAGAATTTCTAAATATTTTATCTGATTTACTTGAAAATCTTGGTGTCTCTGATCCTGGTCTGGAGGGCGCAATGAGGGCAGATGCTAATGTTTCAATTGAAGGAGGAAAGAAAGTCGAAGTAAAAAATATTGGTTCTTTTCATGATCTAGAAAAAGCAACACACTTTGAAATTACAAGACAAGAGAGTTTGCATTCTAGAGATATAGAAATTGCTCAAGAAACTCGTCATTGGGATGATAAAAGAAAAATAACTGTTTCATCACGTTCTAAAGAAGAGGATTTAGATTATCGTTATTTCCTAGAAGGTGATATTCCTTGGATTCGAATTGATTCTGATATTCAAAAACAATTAAAATTAAAAATGCCTGAAAGTGTAAACTCTAAAAAAGAAAGATATGTTTCACAATTTGATATTCCTGTACAAGTTGCAACTGTGTTGTCTTCTGACAAATTTTATTCAGATTTGTTTGAAGAATCACATACTGAATTTAATGCTAAAGAGGTTGCAAATATTATTACAACTGATTTGATGGGTCTAGTTGATACTCGAGAAAAACGTGAAGAATCAAAAATTACTTCATCACATCTAAAAGATTTAGCTGATTCTATTCAATCAGGAAAAATTGCAAGAAATTCTGCAAAAAATGCATTACATGAAATTCTAAAGACAGGAAAGGAACTGTCTCAAATAATTTCAGAGTTAGATCTTGGAAATGTATCTGACGAGTCTGAATTATTAAAAATAATTAAAGTAGTTATTTCTGAGGAACCTGAAGCAGTAGAGCAAGCAAAATCAAATCCACAGACAATTAATTATCTAGTTGGCAAAGTAATGCAAAAAACAAAAGGAAAAGCAGATCCTGCCCTAACTTTAGATTTACTAAAAAAACAGGTAGGATAATTCATGACTGATCTATCTCTAGAAGACATTGAATTCATCAAAATACTTGCAACTTCTGATGCTACTATTCTTCAAGCAGGCATGAATAATGCTACTAGAGATCGATTAGATGTACAAATTGGGGTGATTTTACGTGAATACTATCATGAAAACACCATGAATTCTGGAACTGAGTGGACTGAAAAATTCATCAAAGCAGGAATTACAGAAGATGATGGAAAAGCAGCAATTGCATGTGCAAGACGTCTTGGTATAGATATTTCATAAACTAAAAAATCTTTTTACACTCTTGGAGTTTCTAAAAATTACATCATGTCTAATTTTGAATTTATTCCAACTGAAAAACAAATCCAAGAATCAAACATATTTCAATTCATGCAAAAACATGGCATATCATCATTAGATGAATTAACTCAAAAGGCCAAAGATAATTTAGAATGGTTTTGGGAATCAGTTGATAAAGATATTGGAATTATTTGGGATGCTCCTTATACTAAAACATTAGATGTTTCTAAAGGCATTGCATGGTCAAAATGGTTTGTAAATGGTAAAACAAATATCTATAAATCATCTGTTGAAAAATTTGCAAAACAAAATCCTGAAAACATAGCATATCATTTTATCTCTGAAGATGGACAAACATCAAAAATTTCATATTCAGAATTAGATTCCAAAGTATCAAAACTTGCAAATGGTCTTAAATCCCTTGGAGTAAAAAAAGGAGATGTCATTGCAATTTACTTACCAATGATTCAAGAAGCGATAGTTGCAATACTTGCAGCTTCAAAAATAGGTGCAGTACAAACTGTGATCTTTTCTGGATATAGTTATGAATCATTGCACATACGATTACAGGATTGTAATGCAAAAGTTCTTTTTGTATCTGATGGATTTTATAGAAAAGGAAAACCCATATCTCAAAAACATGATGCAGAAATTGCAATTAATGATACTAGTATTGAAAAAACAATTGTGGTCTCATACAAAGGAGTTGACAGCTATGTTGAATCAGAAAAAATAATTTTCTATGATAAATTGACATCTTCTCAAAATGATAATTGTGAGACAGAGATTTTAGATTCAGAAGATCCATTGTTTATTTTGTATACCTCAGGCACAACAGGCAAACCTAAAGGTGTAATTCATGCCCATGGTGGGTTCTCAGTTTTTGCTGGACATCAGGCTGCATATCTTATTGATACTCATCAAAATGACGTATTATTTTGGCCTGCAGATATTGGTTGGATTACAGGATTAGTGTGGAATGTCTATGGCCTTTTGGTAATGGGGGCAAGTGCTGTGATTTATGATGGTGCATTAGATTATCCTAATACTGATAAAATATGGAAAATATTACATGATTATCAAGCAACTATTTTTGGAATATCTCCAACTGCAGTACGTCTGTTTAAAAAAAATAATGTTGAACCATTAAGATCATATTCATTAGATAAAATAAAAAATATTCCAACTACTGGTGAACCCCTTGATGAGGATTCATGGTGGTGGTTATTTGAGAAAATTGGTAAGAAAAAAATTCCCATCATGAATTTATCTGGAGGTACTGAGATTGGTGGTGCAATGTTATCTGTATTTCCTGGAATGAAGCTAAAACCATCTACTGTTGGAATTCCAGTACCTGGAATGAATCTAGATGTAATTGATGATAATGGAAATTCTGTACAAAATCAAAATGGTTATCTAGTTATAAAATCTCCCTGGCCTGCAATGACTCGAGGATTATTAAATGATGATGAAAGATATCTTGAAACTTATTGGTCACAATTTGAGAATATCTGGTTTCATGGAGATTATGTCTATGTTGATGAAGATAATCTTTGGTATATGCGTGGTAGAACGGATGATGTCATTAACATTTCAGGACATAGAATGAGTACTGCTGAAATTGAACATACAATAATTTCACATAAGAAGATATCTGATGCTGCATCCATTGCTATCCCTGATGATATTACTGGAGAGGCAATTGTCGTATTTTTTGTAACTGATAATAAATCTGAAACTGGTTTAGAGTCTGAAATATCTCAATATATTTCTGATAAAATTGGTAAGGTTGCAAGACCAAAGTTTGTTTTTCAGTTATCTGATTTACCAAAAACTAGAACAGGTAAAATTATGCGCCGATTACTGAAATCAAAATTATTAGATGAGCCCCTAGGGGATTTATCTTCACTTGAAAATCCACATGTTTTAGATGAAATTACAAAATTAGGTTAAGATAATCTAACTTTTTACTATTTACTATTTCACGCCTTATCTCTTAATTCGCTCTTTGTACTAGTCATTATTGAAATTCATAGTTGATCAGCAGGTTGAAGATATTGAGATGCCTGAAAATCTCAAATTAAATACATTTTTGCAGGAATTTCACTCTGATTGCCCTCATTCTGAATGTAGTTTTGGCTACTATGGTTTTGCGTTTGGTCAGTCTCCATTCCCTGTGCCAAAATTAGTTCAAGAAGCACTAGTCAAAAATGCAGATAAAGGAGCATATGCCGCAGTTCCAGGAATTCCTGAATTACGTCATGCTATCTCAAAATACAACAAACATTATTTTGGAATGGATATTGCTCCTGAACGAATCTATGTTGGACCTGGAACTAAGGAGCTAATCTTTAATCTTTTAGAAATTTTACATGGAACCGTGATTTTGCCAACTCCAGCATGGTTGGGGTATCTTCCACAGATTAGATTTTTGAAGAAAAATTATCATATGTTGCCAGCTCGTGCAAATAGAAAAATCTCTCCTATTGATCTTAGAAAATTGGCACTTCGATTACAAGACAGACAAAAAATTCTAATCTTAAATAATCCTCATAATCCAACTGGATTACTCTATGATCAATTAGAGTTAGAAGAAATTACTGATGTTTGTCGTGAACAAAATATTTCGGTTATCTCTGATGAGATTTATGCTCAAACAACTTATGATTTTTCAAAATTTGTAAGCATGGGTAAAATTTATCCTGAAGGTACATTTGTTACCAATGGCTTATCTAAATCACATGCTGCTGGTGGTTATAGATTAGGTTATGTAATTTTTCCACAACATGCAGTTGATCTAAAAGGACAATTTAAAAAAATTCTTGCAACAGAATATACTGCAGTATCTACTCCAATTCAGCATGCAGCTATTGCAGGATTTGAAATAAGTAAAGAGATTGATGAGTATTTTGAGATAACTCGAAATATTCATCATATTATGGGAGATTATGTCTATCATGCATTGTCTGCCATTGAAGGAGTAAAAACTACAAAACCCGATGCAACATTTTATCTTTTAGCTGATTTTAATGCATTTGCATCTACTCTACAAGAGTCTAAGATTAATACGTCTCAAAAATTATCTGAATCCTTAATTGTTCATCCATATCATACTGCAATTGTTGGTGGAGATAGTCTTGTTTTGGAGAGAAATGACTTTAGCGCAAGAATAGCGTATGTTGATTATGATGGGGCCAAAGTTTACCAAAATTACCTTGATAACAAACCAAAATCAAATTCTGAAAGAATAGAATTTGTTAAAAATTATGCCCCAAAGGTTGTTGCTGGAATTGATATGATTGAAAAGTTTTTTGAGGATATTAAAAAAAATACATTACAGGATTTACAAACCCAAAAAAATTCATCCATCACACCAAGTTAGTATAATTTTGATTTTATTTTATCATATTCTTCTACAGTAATCTCTCCTCTAACTAGTCTTGTTTGAAGAATATCTTTTGGGTTCGATCCCATGATGGGACGAATTATTTTTTGTCTTATTGTCTCTTTATTGATGGAAATTTGATTAGAATTATCATCTACTTTTCTTTTAATTCCATAAACTGCTCCAAACAATGCTGCTAACCCTACACCTGCAAGTATGAATTCAATAATATCTGAATTATTGTTTTGTTGCTGTATTGGTATTGAAATGGAAGATGCTTCAGCTTCAGGGATCATTTCTTTTTTAATTAATTTTTGAACTGTAGTTTCTATCTTTGAAGTATTATCTGTATATCCTACTGCGTCTTCTATTGTTAATTCTGGATAATTCTTATCAAACCAAGTTTTGTAAATTGATTCGTTATTGTATCTATCAATATAGTGTTTGGGGTCTTTAGTAGGATCTACAAAACTGGCAATAGTTGAAGTAGGTACTTCCTCAACTATTGGTTCCTCAACTATTGGTTCCTCAACTATTGGTTCCTCAACTATTGGTTCCTCAACTATTGGTTCCTCAACAGGTACTTCTAGGATTATTGGCACACCATTTAATGAAACTCCAAAATTAGTAGTAACTCCCTTTGTCATGTTTAAAATAAATCCAGTTGCATTGTAAATTCCATGTTTTGAAAATTTATCACTAATGTTTACTGATTTTTCAAATGTGTCATCATAATTAATAATTGATTGTGCAAGTAATACAAATTCATCATTAAGATCACGAATTACAATTGTCACTAAACCTGTAGTTCCATCTTCAACAGTACCTGAAAATATTATTTTATCTCCTTTGTAAAATGAATCAGAATTAGTTTGCAAACTTGTAACTTCTGCAAATGCTGGTACACTAGATAACATCAACAGTATTATCACTCCAGACAAATAAGATCTGTATCTATTCTTCAACAAACTAATTTTCTGGTTTTTTTCATTTAAAAGACGCGTAGCATTTATCCGGTTTTATTATACGCAAAGGTTAAATCAGAAATTAAAGTTGATGCCTAAATTATTTTCTTTTCCTGATTTCTTGTACAACCATTGGCAAAAATGCTCCAACATCAGATACAATTCCTAGTGCTTGCCATGTTCCTCTATCCATGAGTTTTGTAACTGTTGGTTGGTTGATATCTATAACAATTACTTTGACATTTGCTGGAAGCATGTTTCCTGTAGCAATGGAATGAAGCATAGTTGAGATCATAATTACCATACTTGCATCTTTTAGAACTTTTTTGTATTCTCGTTGTGCTAGTGTGACATCAGTAATTACATCTGGTAATGGACCATCATCTCTAATTGAGCTTGCTAATACAAATGGCACCTTATTTTTTACACATTCATACATTATCCCCTTTCTCAGTTTCTTGCTTTTTACCATATTTGCAATGGAGCCTGCTTTGAAGACTGCATTAATGGCATCCATGTGGTTTCGATGTCCATGATATGCCAGTGTTGCATCTTTTACATTCATTCCAAGTGATGTTCCAAGTGTGGCATATTCAATATCGTGAACTGCAAGGGCATTTCCTGCTAATACTCCATCAATATATCCTGATTTGATCAATTCAGAGACTGCATCATCTGCACCAGTATGCACTATTGCAGGACCGCCAACAATTACTATTTTTCCTCCTTTCTTTTTGGTGTTATAGATGTCTTCTGCAACTTTTTTTGCAATATGTTGAGTTGGTCTTTCACTAGAGCTTGAGCTTCCCATAAATTCAAAAACATTAACACCTTCTCTTGGACGTTCAGGTGGGGTAATTTTGATTCCTTTTTCCCCAACTATTATTTGATCACCTTTTTTTACCTCTCTTACTGGTACGCAAAATGCTTTGTTTGCCTTTACTACTATACATTTATCCATCA
The DNA here is from genome assembly GCA_028439805.1 of Candidatus Nitrosopumilus sp. Classification (GTDB taxonomy): domain Archaea; phylum Thermoproteota; class Nitrososphaeria; order Nitrososphaerales; family Nitrosopumilaceae; genus Nitrosopumilus. Next base: position 7,332 of record JAMHKW010000055.1, read on the forward strand.
TCATGTTTTCAACTTGAATCCATTTTCCTTTTAGGAAAACTTGAGTGTGATTATTTGTGGTACTGTAAAAATTATCAGGCATCACATAATTTTTTGGGGATTTTTTTAATGTTATTTCTTTTTGAATTTTAGATACTGCACCTTCTCGATAAATTGTGTTTAAAATTGTATCAAGATGTTTTTGGTTTTTTCCATTAACAAGTAAGCGTACATATGATTGATCTTTTTTCTTTTTACCGATACTAATTTCTTGTACTTGGAATTCTCCTTTATGATCCATTATTTTATCAAATATCTTAGTTAAAATCAAAGAATCAATTAGATGTCCACTGACTTCAAT
>JAMHKW010000056.1:0-7597 GCA_028439805.1 Candidatus Nitrosopumilus sp.
ATTATTAGAAATTGATTTAGTAAAAGAAGCAAAAGGCACTTTTGGATATTATGATATATTCACAAAAATTCAAGGTCAAAGTTCTTCAGAAATTGAAGATATTATTACAAAAAAAATTCGTAATATACCAAATGTCACTGCTACTACTACATTATCAATAATACCTGAACAGGATTTTGAAAAATGAGTAAGGAAGCACGTTCTATTGATAAAAAAGGATTTTCAAATAAATTCTTTGAAGAGCTAGACAAAGAACATGATAATGCAAAAGAATTTGCAAAACGACAAAAGGAATTAAAAGAAAAAAAGAAACAAAAAATCTAATTCCTGCTCTTTTATAGTAATTTTACAATTAATCTACAACCAGATTGAGAGTGATTTTCACCCTTCCTGCAAGTTAGGCTGAATCACTCTCATCTTGGGGTAATGTAAAAATTATCTGGACAAAAATTGGGGGTTATGAACTAAGAGAAGTCATTCATCATTACCTTCAATGTCTCTGGGAGGTTTAATTCCATAGATTTCAATTATAATTGCAGCTCTATATTTTTTTCATAACATACGTAATGTAGGAAAAATAGTATTTGTGGTTGAAATTGAATCTATTATAGTTGATAATGAAAATTATTCTAATTTTGATTCACACACTGAATACTTTTGATAAAACGTGTCAGCATCGAGTCTTTTTTAAATACCTTTGAATTCACTCATCATATGTCTATGTTACTAAACAAAATTTTAGTACCTCTTGATAATTCTAAAAATTCCTTTAGAGGGCTATCATCTGCAATTTATTTTGCAAAAATGTGTGATGCCAAAATTATCGCGGTACATTCTGTATATGCTCCACCAAAAGGTGATTTTGATACATCGGGTCATTTCAACAAAGATCATAAAAAACAAATCAAATCCATGATGGAAATTGCAGAAAAACAATGTGAAAAGGCTGGAGTTAAATTTGTTCAAAAAATTATATATGGAAATCCTGGATATGAAATTGCAAAATTTGCAAATTCATCAAAAAATAAAATTGATATGATTGTAATTGGTTCTCGAGGTAGAAGTTCTGCTAAGGAATTATTTTTTGGAAGTACGTCACAATTCGTTTTGCACAAGTCAAAACCTCCTGTTTTAGTGATAAAATAACCCATTAGTAAAAAAAGAGAGGAAAAAAAGGTCCATCTCGATTTTTTTGCCAAAAAACGGCACTTTCACTAATGGAATTCTATTACGTTAAAATGATTATTAAATATTATCCACAAATTGTCTTATTATTTTTCTGCTTTGATTGATTCTTTTTTCATCCAGATGGTTTTATTTTTATGATCAATTAATGAAATTCCCATACTTCCAATTTCATCTCTTACCTTGTCGGCTTCATCAAATTGTTTTTGCTCTCTTAATTCTTCTCTCTTGTTAATTAATTTAAAAACAGATTCTATTTCTTCATCGGAAACTGTTTGAATTTTAATTCCTAATACTTCTAACATGTATTCTAATACGGGTAATCCCTGCTCTGCATTTTTTTTAGTAATTTTCTCATCTGCTGCAAGACTGTTAATTGTTTTTATCATATTAAAAAATATAGATAATCCTAAAGACGTATTGAAATCATCATTTAATGCAGCATCAAATTTTTCTCTTGATTCTTTGAGTAATGATGATATATCTTCTGTTTCTTCTGTTTCTTCTGCTAATCTTAATTCATAATAACATGTTTCAATTTGACGTAATCTGATTAAATTTTCTTTTAAGAGCTCTTCTGTGTAATCAATCGGTTTTGAATAATGTCCTGAAATACAAAATAATCTTGCTACATTTGGTCCCCATGATTCTAATACATGATTTATTGACTTTACATTTCCAATTGATTTTGACATTTTTTCACCATTTATGGTAATCATTCCTGCATGCATCCAAATTTTTGCAAATTGTTCTGAAGTAAATGATTCTGATTGTGCGATTTCATTTTCATGATGAGGAAAAATTAAATCACGCCCTCCTCCATGTATTTCGAAATTCTTACCAAGATATTTGATACTCATTGCAGAACATTCTATGTGCCATCCTGGTCTTCCTTTTCCCCATGGACTTTCCCAGTTTGGTTGTTCATCTGAAAATTTCCATAATGCAAAATCTAAAGGACTTTCTTTTGATTCATCTACTTCTATTCTGGCTCCACTTTCTAGATCTTTTGTTTTCTTTTTTGATAATTTTCCATACTCTGAAAATCCTGAAACACGAAAATAAACTCCATTTTTAGATGCATAGGCAGATTCATTGTCTACTAATTTTTGAATTAGATTTATCATATCATCAATATGTTCAGTTGCTTTTGGATAATTTGTAGCCCTTTTGATGTTTAATCTATCTGAATCTTCAAAGTAGGTTTGAATATATTTACTTGATATGCCATTTGCAGATTCACCTTGTTCTTTTGCACGATTTATTATTTTATCATCAACATCTGTAAAATTTTGAATTAATTCAACTTGAGTGTTGTTTGCTTCAAGGAATCTTCTTAATGTATCAAAAACTATTATTGTTCTGGCATGTCCGATGTGAGATTGATCATAAACTGTTACCCCACAAAGATAAATTCTTACCTTATCTGAAAATTCTAATTCTTTCTTTGAATTTGTCAGAGTATCATGAATTCTAATTTGGCTCATCTGTATTTCTAAAGTATATCAGCTGTAAATCGTTTGTGTGCACTTTTTTTGTACAATTGGTAGATTTTCTGCACTTTCTCTTCATCAATTTCTGATTCTTTGATTACTTGTTCAATAGGCAACTTATTCTGTAAAATACAATGAAGTATGATATCAATTTCTTCATATGTTGCACCTATCTCATGTTCTGCTTCGTGATTTGGCCACAAATGTGGACTACTTTTCTTTGAAATTATATTTTCATTAATTCCAAGGTTTTTTGCCATCTCTCTAACTTGTGTTTTGTATAGTGATACAATTGGCAGTATGTCTGCTGCACCATCTCCAAATTTTGTAAAATATCCGATATTGAATTCACTTTTATCACTTGAACCTAAAACAATTAAATTTTTCAAATTTGCATAATAATATAGTATATTCATTCTAATTCTTGCTCTAAGATTTCCTAAGGCTTTATCTTCTGGCTCTAAAACCATATTGAATTCTTTGTGAATTGAATTAATATCGAGTAGTTTGTAATCTAATCCTAATTCATCTACAATCTTTATTGCATCACTTGTTTCTGATTCTGGTGATATTTTAGAATCTGGCATTATTATTGCAAGTGTTTTTTCTTTGAATGCATTATTACATAAATATGCGATTACTGCAGAATCAATTCCTCCGCTCAGCCCAAAAATCACTCCTTTTGAATTAGTTTCTTTAATCTTTTGTTCTAATCCATTTTGTATTCTGTTTGCAATTGTATTATAATCTTGATTAGTTATTTTTTTTAAAATCTCTTGATTCACAGATTCTTCTTAAAATAATATAATAAAAAGTCTATCAGGCTTGTGTGTCAATATAGATGCCATCATCTCTAACATCTACTTCATACTTCTTTAATTTTACACCTTTTAGGTAATCCATTAATTCACCTGTCTTGATATTGTAATGCCAAAAATGTAATGGACATTCTACTATCTACTTCGAATTCTTTACTTGTGCCAATTTGTATTTCGCCTTTTTCAGCAACTTTAGTCCATGTCATCTAAATGGTTTTGAAATAATGTTCTTTATTTACTTATTCTTGTTACCAACTTTCGGCATATTTCTTTTGTTCTTTTGTTAAACTGTCTATCTTAACACCCATTGCTTTTAATGCATCCACTGCAATTTGTCTATCAATTTCTTTTGGAACAATCATGGTCTTTTTACCCATCTTTTTATGATTTTTCAAAATATACAGTAATGATAAAATTTGATTTGAAAATGATTGTGCCATGACTTCTGGCGGGTGTCCTTCAGCTGCAACTAGATTTGCAAGTCTTCCTTTACCAATTAGGTAAATTTTTCTTCCATTTCTTAAGATACATTCATCCAATGATGGTCTAACTTCTTTAACTGATTTTGATTTTTCTAAAAGGAATTTTGTATCAATTTCAACATCAAAATGTCCTACATTTCCAACTACTGCTCCATCTTTCATGGAAAGTAGATGTTCTTTTCTAATCACACTAGTCATTCCTGTAGTTGTAATGAAAATCTGTCCAATTTTTGCAGCTTGTGACATTGGCATTACATCAAATCCATCCATATGTGCTTCTAGAGCTTTTACAGGATCAATTTCTGTAACAATTACTTTGCCTCCCATTCCTCTGGATCTTTCAGCAACACCTCTTCCTACCCATCCATATCCTACGACAACAATTTTCTTTGATGTGAATAGTAATCCCATTGCTCTTAGATAGCCGTCTATTGTACTTTGACCTGTACCGTATCTATTATCAAACATGTGTTTTGTATCGGCATCGTTGACAATAACCACCGGATATTTCAATTTCCCTTGTTTCTCCATGGCTTGTACTCTTGTAACTCCTGCAGTGGTTTCTTCTGTAGAGCCAAGAATTTCTAATGATTTGAATTTTTTATCAAAATGTACCTTAACATTCATGTCTGCACCATCATCACAAATTAAATTTGGTTTGTGGTTTAGTACTTGATCGAGACACCAATCGTATTCTTTGTTGGTTTGGCCATTCCATGCATAGATATGAATTCCTTGCGTTGCAAGATATGCTGCAATATGGTCTTGCGTCGTTAATGGATTTCCTCCACACACTGCAACATTTGCTCCTAATTCTTTAGCGCCAATTAACAAAACTGATGTTTCTTTTGTAATGTGTAGACAAAATGCAATTGTAACTCCCTTTAGCGGTTTTGATTTTTTTAATCTGGTCAATGTATTATCTAAAATATCCATATGAGTACGAGCCCATTCGTATGAGATCTTTCCTTCTTTTGCTAATTTTGGGTTTTTTACTTTACTCATATTTTAGAATCTTCCAAATCTCTTTAAAAACCATACCTTAATAGTCAAAAAAATCCAAACCATCACAAATGAATAAAAAAGCAATAATCACAAGTGCATTACCCTATTCTAATGGCGAAATCCATCTGGGCCATGTTGCATCCACATACCTCCCCGCAGATGTTACGACTCGTTTCTTAAAACAAAATGGTGTTGAAGCGTATTATGTTTGTGCATCTGATGATTTTGGAACTCCAATTCTAATACAATCTGAAAAACTCGGTCAAACTCCACAAGAATATGTCAAATATTGGAATAAACGTGACTATGAAGACTTTACAGCTTTTGATATTGCATTTGATTTTTTCTATAAGACCAGTTCTTCTGAAAATATATCCTTCGTACAAGATGTATTCAAAAAACTACAAGAAAATGGTCATATTTATGAAAAAGAAATTATACAGTTCTTCTGTGAAAATGATCAAAAATTTCTTCCAGACAGATTTGTAAAAGGAACTTGTCCACATTGTGGTGCTGAAGATCAGTATTCTGATTTATGTGAAAAATGTGGTCGTGTACCTGAGGAAATTGATAATCCTCACTGTTCAATCTGTGGCCAAACGCCTGTTAAAAAATCAACAAATCACTATTTCTTTAAACTAAAAAATTTTTCTGATTCACTTTTAGAATATTTGTCTACTGCACCATATCTTCAAAAAGATGTCAAAAAATATGTTGAAAATTGGATTAAAGAAGGATTAATTGATTGGGATATCACACGAGATATCTCCTGGGGAGTACCAATCCCAATTGAAGGATTAAAAGATAAAGTATTTTATGGTTGGTTTGATAATCATCTAGCATACATTTCTTCTACATTAAAATTCTTAAATGATAAAAAAATTGATGGAAAAACTTTCTGGAATGAAGCTGACATTTACCATTTTATTGGAAAAGATATCGTCTATCATCACTATCTGTTTTTACCTTCAATGAGGTTGGGAATTAACAATGAATTCAAACTACCTGATTACATTCCAACTCGCGGTCACCTTACACTTGAAGGTAAAAAAATATCAAAAAGTCGAAATTGGTATATTGGCCTAAAAGATTTTCTAGAAAACTTTCCTGCTGATTATTTGAGATTCTATCTTATTTCGATAAATCCTTACTCTCAAGATGATCTTAATTTTGATTGGGAACAATTCTCAACAAAAATTAATTCTGAATTAATTGGTAATTTAGGAAATTTAGTAAATCGTGTACTTGGATTTACGAGTAAGGCTTTTGATGGTGTTGTGCCTGAACCTGAAGATTTTGATAAAAAAGATTCCGAATCTGAGAAAAAAATTAAATCCCTTGCTGATGATATTGGAAAATTAATGCAAGAAAATCACTTGGATCGTGCATTAAAACATTTAATGGAATTTTCAGCTCATTTCAATCAGTATTTTCAGCACAAAGAACCTTGGAAAAAAGAACCTGGAACAAACACCTGCATTTATCTATCAGTTAATGCTGTTAATTCAATTGCAATTTGTTTACATTCATTTTTACCAAAAGCATCTCAAAAAATTTGGTCACAATTGGGACTTGAAGGAAATGTTTCTGATATCCCTTGGAATGAAATGTCTAAATTAACATTGAAAACAGGTCACAAAATTGGAACTATTGAACCGATATTTGCCAAAATAGAATCTTCTGATATTGAAAAAGAGCAATCCAAGCTAGGAAATTAGAATGATTGGCAAGGTATTTCCAAAAATATCTACACGAGGGTACTATGATTTGAAAACTGGAAAAACTATCAAGAGCACTTCGTATGACCTCTACCCTAAGAATACTTTTCAAAAAATATTAAAAAACTCTGAAATTGTTATAATGATTCATGGTTTAAGGAATAACAAATCAGGCGCTCTTGCAAAATACATGATAGCCAAAAAACGCTTGAAATCATTAAACTATAGACATGATGTAGTTGGCTATAGTTATGATTCAAACACTGCTGGTGTGCAATACAAATCTACAGCATTGTCTGCATTAAAAATTGGAGTTTTAATTGCAAAAAAGAATGGAAAAAATCTATCAAAATTCATTTTAGATACAAAATCAAAAAACACTTCAATCAAAATTCGATTAATGGGGCATTCCCTTGGCACACAAGTCATTTTATCAACAATACAATCTCTTGCAAAAAATCCAAAAAATAAAGGAATTATTGAATCAGTGCATTTCTTTGGAGCGTCTATCCCTGCCAATTCAATGAAACCTCTCATACATGGCAATGAATTTCAAAAAATTATAAATAAAAAAATCATTAATTATTACAGTCCTTATGATGATGTACTAAAAGCAGCTCATGATGAAAAATGGGTTGAATCTCCAATAGGTTATCGTGGTGCATTAGGGACTACCTGTTCAAAATATCTTCAAAAACAAGTACGCCCAAAAAATCATAGGTTTGCAAGCTATGCAAAAACAATAAAATCATTTCCGTAAATTAAAAATATATCATATAATTTTTTAGCACATTGCTTTTTCATCAAGAATATAATATTTTGCAAGTTTGAGATATGTCTCACGTTCAAAATCTGATATTTCTTCATCACTACTATAGATTCTATCAAACCATGAA
>JAMHKW010000057.1:0-7408 GCA_028439805.1 Candidatus Nitrosopumilus sp.
AAAAACTGGAGAAATCCAAAAAATGTCATTGCAGTATCAAATCAACTCTTAGAGCAGGATCCGTTCCGAGAACCAAAGAAAATCGTGCCTACAAAAGACGATTCTCAGAAGGTAAATGTCGTAGAATGTTCCTCTGAATTTGCACAAGCAGAATTTATCAAAAATAAAATTCATGAACTAAAAAAAGAAACTAGTTGTAAATTCAGTGACTTTGCCATCTTATCCCGAAAACAATTAGATGGATTCAATGTTGCACAAATTTTAGCATCAGATGGAATCCCTGTAAAGTATATTGGAAAATCAGAGATTCAAAACTCTCCAAATGCCAAAGTTTTGTTTTCATTTCTTAGAGTAATTGCAAATCCAATGACATCCATGACAAGTATAGTTCGAATACTGCAAGAGTATGGCATCACTGAACAAAATATTTCTAAAATTAACTATGAGGCAATGATTAGAGCCAAAACAAAGATTGATGGTGATTATACCTATGATGTACTATCTGATCTTAATGTAGATGGTTTAACTCAAACAACAGAGTTGCGTGAAATCCACTCAATGATTCAAAGTTTCATGGATTTGGCAAGGGATTGTTCGCCATCTCAATTAATTTATCAATTAATTAGAACAAAGACTGGAATTTACAAAAAAATATCCAACGATGATTCAATTGAGAATTTCATAGAGCGCTCAATTCTAAATGACATTGTAGATACTGCAATTGACTATGAAAAAATAAACTCAAACATGGGAATAAAGGAATTTTTAGAATTCGTTGATGAACTAAAAAAGTTTGACATTGAAACAAAACGAGAAAATGCAGATTCTGATTCTATTTCTGTTTCTACAATTCACAAAAGCAAGGGACTGGAATTCAAAACAGTCTTCATCATTGATGTTGCAACATCCAAAATTCCACTACGTTACACCGAAAAGCCATTTTACGTGCCACGTGAACTCTCAAAGGGAGTATTTCCAGCCTCTGAACCTAAGGAGGAATTTCTCCGCGAAGAGCGCAGAGTGCTGTATGTAGGCATGACTAGAACCATAGATAATCTCTTTGTGATGTATCCTACTCAATATGAGAGTAGAAAAAGAGCCAACAAGGCATCAAAATTCATTCAACCACTAAAGCCTAAAGATAATGAGTTTATTGATTTCATACAATATGATTCTAATTCAAGTTCTGATATTTCTACGACCTTTAACGCAGTTGAAATTATCAAAAACGAACAACTAGCTGAAGTAATTAAAAATCTCTACAGCGAGCAATACGAAAGTGCGATTCAAAAGATTTTGGATTTGGGAAAAATTGGATTCTTTCAAAAAAATAAAACTACAAAGGGATTCTCTGATGAATCATTACTACAACAAACATCAAGTGATGATTTGGAATCTCGATTAAATGGAACCAAACCTGAAAGGTTAGGCTTTACAAAAAAGAATTTGTCGTTTTCAAAATTTAACACATATGAGCAATGTCCAAAACAATTTTGGTATCAATATGTCCTTAATGCATTGCCTGCAAACCAAGAACAATCTGCATTGTACAAGGGAAGTACATTTCACGAGATTGTTGAGGAATCAGCTAAAAGACAAAAGGAGGGAAACACAGATGACCCTTCAAAACTATTCTCAGAATTACAAAACAAATGGGATCCTAAAAAATATCTTACAAGTTCTGTTCAAAAAGAACAACAAGATAGAAAATCCCTAACTCCTGCATTGGAGTCCTATCAAAAGTGGTCCAGTTCTAATCCAAATGAGATAGTTGCACTGGAATTGCCATTTACAACATACATTGGTGGATTCAAAGTCAATGGTGTAATTGATAGATTAGAAAAAACCCCTGAAGGTGAGTATGTTGTAATTGATTACAAAACAGGTGGAAAGAACAAAAAAGTTGATGCCAGAAACAGCCCTCAACTGAATTTGTATGCTTTAGCCCTAAAAGAAAACCCAGATTATGGAAAATTACCTGTAAAAGCAGTCTTTTTCTACGTAGAAAAGCCTGAAGGTGAGCAATTATTTGAATACGAAGTGGAGGCAGAAAAAGTCGAGGAGATAAAAGGCATCTTAGAGGGATATGTCAAAGCAATTCAGGAAAAAGAATTTGATGCAACACCTGAGATGTTTACCTGTAAGTGGTGTCAATATTCAGATATTTGTGAGGAGGCAATATAATGGGAAAATATGAAGAATTTGGAAAATATTTAGAAGATCAAAAGGATAAGCCTTTTTCTATTACTTTTGGGGAAATTGAAGAAATTATTGGTGAAAAACTACCTGATTCTGCATACAAACACAGTGAATGGTGGTCAAATAGTGATTCTCATGTATTAATGAAAGAAGTTCTATCAAAAAATTGGAAAAGCAGAAATTTGAATTTAGAAGATAAATCTATTGAATTTTTTAGTTTATTGGATTCATCTCTTTTAGAATTTTTAAAGAATAAACGTCCAACATTTGCAAACTATCAACCACTTGTCATCAAATTATTGTTGGAAAAAGGTACATCTAAAAATTTTTCAGCATCATTAGATGAAATTAAAGAGAAGATAACTTTACTAAACTTTAATCGAAAAGACTTTCAAATTAAAAATGCAATAGATTCCGTTTTACCTGCATTGAAAAATTATATTTTAGAGAAGGAAGATTTTGTTTCATTAAATGAAAATTGTTTTTCAAATGATGATATTGATGAATGTTTAACCCTTTGTAATAAGGAAATTGCAAAATGGCATGTTACAAAAATCATGGAAGACAAAAATGATATTTATGTTATTCAAGCAGGTTTGGAAGGAATTTGGTTAGAAGAATTTAAAAAATCAAAAACAGTTGGTGTAGATTATTCTAGTGTTGGTGGAACTTTTGATTTAACTGGAATGACTAAAGATGAGATTGGTGCTAAAACAAATGGTAAGGCCGGTACAGAATTACATAATATTTCACAATTAAAAAAAGGAGATATTGTTGCAATACGTTCTGAAAGAGAATTAGCAAGTTTTGGAATAGTTACAGGAAATTATTTTTTTGATTCTGAATCACAAACATATCCACATAAAGTCAATATAGAATATCTTGATTTCGGAACAAATACAATTAGTGGTATTCATGTTAAAAAAGCAATTTTCAAAACAATAAAATCCCGAGAAGAAATTAGGGCCTTTTTATCTCAAGAAGAATATTCTTATTTCATTTTAAGACATAATTCTGATTCTCCTTGGGATGATCTGGATGGAAAATATCATTTTGGAAGGAATGTTCCAAATCAAAAAAAATTACGAGATGCAGGTGTAAATACACATACGATATGGTATACAAAAAAAAATGGACAGTATTATTTTTGGGGATATGGAATTGTCAAAGAAATTGAAGTTATACGCGAAAATGAAGAATGGAATTTGATTTATGATGATTTTCAATTTTTTGAAAAAAGTGAAAATTCTTTAGATTTGGATGGAAAATTTCTTAAATTAGGAACAGAATTAATTAAAAAACAAATTGAAAATGTGCCAAATTTTAACAATCAACACGCAATGACAAAAATCACAAAAAATATTTATCAACAAATCATAGGTGAAGATTTAACTTCTGAAGATAATGAATTAGATACTATGTCTATGGATAATTATGATAGGGCCTTAAAATGGAAACCTAATTTGATTTTATATGGTCCTCCAGGCACAGGTAAGACATTTCATGCAAATAAAATTGCTGAAAAAATTGCAGGATCCATTCCAAAATTCAAAGAACAAACTTGGTTATCAGTTGGTGCCAAAATCCTATTGAATGCGAATGGGAATGAATTAGGTTATGATGATTTTGCAGAAGAAGCAACAAAAATTAAAGATGCATCAGTAAAAACCCCCGAACAAACCATAATGAGAGATATTCGAACAGCCATTACTAATTCCAACAGTGATTCAATATTTACCAATAATTCAGATGGTAAATATGGACTCAGATTGCCTACCACATTTGTTGAAGCTGCAAGATTGATTTTATTGGCAGAAAATAGGTCTATGCATTCAGATGAAATTACGGAAATTGCAATAAAAAAGCAAATGATCAATCAAAGAGAAAATCCCGGAATCACTCCAAACAGATCAATGAATCAAATTTTGTCACAAGATGTTAAAAATAATAATTTAAATTCAAATTTTATTCAAACTGCGCCAGGAACCTATGCATTACGAAATCAAATTCTTAATGAAAAAGAGTTGTTGATTTACAAAGTAACATTTCATCCATCGTATTCATATGAAGATTTTGTCGAAGGGTTTAGACCAAACACGGCCAAGAAATCTAATTCACAGTATGTTTTAGAAAAAGGAATATTTTGGAAAGCGTGTGAAACGGCCAAACAATATCCCAACGACAAAGTTGTTTTGATAATCGATGAGATTAATCGTGGAAATATTCCAAAAATCTTGGGTGAGTTAATTACCTTAATTGAAAAAGATAAACGAAGTAAGGAAAATTCTTTGAAACTAACATACAGCAAAGATGACTTTTTTGTGCCTGAAAACCTGATCATTATAGGCACAATGAATACTGCAGACAAGAGCCTTATGCAAATGGATGATGCATTGAAGAGAAGATTTGTCTTTGAGGAACTTATGCCTGATACGGATGTTCTTTTGGAACATTTGAAAGAGAAAAATATCACACATGCCAAAAACTATTCTCAAATTTTAAAAAGAATAAATGAAAAAATCCTTGGAAAAGGAAATGGAAATGAATCTGAAAGAATGAAACAATTCCGAGATAGACAGATAGGCCATTCATATTTTTGGGATTTAGCAAATGATGATGACTTGCAGACGGTAATGAAGTACGACATTATTCCTCTTTTGCAAGACTATTTTTACGGAGATTACAACGAAATAAGAAAAATCCTTGGAAAAGGATTTGATGGAAAAGATGCAACAATCATAGGTGAAGACAACAGACCAACAGAACTAGTCAATGATAAATCAAAGAATACACAATTGAAAGAAAAACTGTTGGAAATTTAAAATAATGTCAGAATTACTGTCAGTAAAATTGATAGAACTGTTTGAACATCAAGAAAATCTTAACACCAAAATAAAATATGAACAACTGACTGAAAATGATATAAGACATTTAGAGCAGTTGCAAAAAGAAAATAAACTCAGTTATAGCTATACAGGAGGTTCTGAGTCATCATTACAAATTACTTCTAATTCATTTATTGGTTCTCTGATTCTTACAGGACCAAATGTAAGAATCAACATACTTCCAAAAATATTCAAAGACAATGCAAACAAATGGAAAGACATCAACATATTTGTAAATTATGCGATGAATGATGAGTTTGATTTTCTTGAGAATGCAAGACACTACTATGATCAAAGTTCAGAATCAACATTTTCAAATATTTTGTATCAGACATTAATAATTGAATATGAAAATCTAATGAAAAAAGGCCTGCTCAAATCATATGTAATTCATGCAGAAAATACATCCAGCATGCGTGGGAAACTTTTGATGCAACATCAAATGCTTAACGACGCAATGAAAAGACCACGATTTTTTTGTGAGTTTGATGAATTAGAGTACGATAGTATTGAAAACAGGGTTATTCTTGAGGCATTAACTGTCATAGAACGTAGTTCTGACAATCAAAACATGAGGATGAAATCAATGGATCTTGCACAAAGGCTTTCAGGACTAGTGGGAAAAACATCCGTGCCTAGACTTGCAAGAAAAAGAATGATGCAGTCTTACAACAGGCAAAATCTGAGGTATCAACGCATTCACCAAATTTGTGACCAAATAATTGACAAATCAGGTATTGATGACATTTACCGTGGAGATAACTCATATGTTGTTCCTGTTTTTTATGACATGAATGAATTGTTTGAAAATTTTGTTCAAAAACTTTTCCAGTGGCACTATCAAGATTCAGAGTTAAGGGTTGAAACACAATTTTCTAAAAAAGCATGGACAGGACAGGGAGATTTGGGACATAGAAGCATGAGACCAGACATAACAATTTGGGATGGAAATATTTGTAAACATATTATTGATGTAAAATATAAGACAAAAAATATTTCTACAGGCGATTTGTACCAGCTTGGATTTTACATACATGAGTTTTCTGAACTGAACAATCATCCTAAAAAACAAATTAAGAATGCAATTGCAATAACTCCAAAATTTATGGATGCAGGAAGTGGGACATACGAATCAAGAACTGGGAAACAAGTATTTGTAAAAAGAATCGATGTTGATGCTTGTTTAGATATTATGAAAACAAGTAATTGGGATCCATTGAAACCCATAATTGAAAGCTGGATTAAACCAAATGAACATCTAAATTAAAAACTCTGCAGCATTTTTGCCTTCCTCAGTAATTGTAATCCAACGATTCCGTCCAATCTTTTCCACCTTGATGAATCCCCACTGTTTTTCCAGCGGCTCTATGATGTTTTTATCCAAACTTGCAAACCTTGCTTGAGAATGATTTTCATTTTCTGCATTGACTGTAATGATTCCATTTTCTTCAGCAAGTACTGCCATCTCTTTTTTTGTCAGTTTTTGTTTGTCATGTGTGTATACTATTTTTAGTGCATCCAATAATTTTTGTTTTGGAGTTTGGATTTCATAGATTGGTAAAGGTATGGTATCTTTGAGTCCAAAGGATTGTTGCTTTCCCTCAAAGGCTGCATACGTTTCAGGTTCTGCATAAAATGGCTGAATATTTTTACACTCTTTTAAAATCATGCATGCCATCATGCATGCAATTGCCTGAATCTTACTTCCAGATGCAACGTTGATGTAGATGTAGTTGTTTTCTTCATTTTTGATAATCTCTTTAACTATCTTTATCATGTGAAAAATCCCTAATCTATCTGCATAAAACATCTCTAGTTTAACATCTAGTTTCTTACACTCTTTTTTTATCTTATCTAGATATATTCCTGATTTGTCTTCTGCAGTTTTTTCATGAACTATCAGGCATAGTTTGTCTGCCTTTGTTTGTTTTAGTGGAATGATAATTCTATCAATTTCAAAGCCTAAAGGGGCAATATGTACTCGAAACGTAGCTAGATTGGTCATAATAGTATCTACAGTATGCATACTATTGTGATAGTATATAATAATTTCTGTGGCGTAATAAAGACATGAAAACAATTACGCTATTGCACAAAAGTCATCAAGTGGGTGAAATGCCCGCCACCTTTACTTTTTTTCATAAGATTATCATAAAATTACAGGACAGCAATCCAAAATTTTTGCAATTAACTCGTAAAATGAGTAGTAGGAGGTGAAAGAAAGAAAAATGAATGTAAAATATATCGCACTACCAATTCTTGCTGCAATTTTGTTTGGAACAACAACTGCACATGCAGAAAACTTTACTGTTGAGATGACTCAA
>JAMHKW010000058.1:0-7350 GCA_028439805.1 Candidatus Nitrosopumilus sp.
AGGAACAGTTGAGACACCTGCTGAAGGAACAGTTGAGACACCTGCTGAAGGAACAGTTGAGACACCTGCTGAAGGAACAGTTGAGACACCTGCTGAAGGAACAGTTGAGACACCTGCTGAAGGAACAGTTGAGACACCTGCTGAAGGAACACCAAAAGATCAAAGTTCTTCAACAGAGTAATCGAAAAAATAGGCTTATCAGTAAATAACCCCAATTATCAGATAGAATAATCATGTGTTCAATTATAGGATATTATGGAAAAGAAATTGCTGCACCAATAATTGTAAAGGGGTTAAAGAGAATGGAATACCGCGGATATGATAGTGTAGGGGTTGCAACAGAATCAGAAAATAAAATTGAGTTAAAAAAAGGCATTGGAAAGGTATCTGAAGTAAATTCTAAAGTTCAGTTAGATACACTTCCCGGAAAAATTGGTATTGGTCATACCAGATGGGCAACTCATGGAAAAGTAACCGATATTAATGCACATCCACATTCAAGTAATTCTGGAAAAATCGCAATAGTACATAATGGGATTGTAGAAAATTTTGAAGAATTAAAAAAACAATTAGAAAATGATGGATATAGTTTCAAGAGTGAAACAGATAGTGAAGTTATTGCAAATTTGCTTCAAAAAAATTATGATCTAACAAAAAATGTTAAAGAAACAATTTTGAGAACAGTTTCAGAAATTAAAGGACATTATGCATTTGTTGCAATGTTTGAAAATGGTCAACTTGCAGCAGCTAGATTTCATGAACCATTAATTATCGGAGTTGGAGAAAATGATGTTTTTTTATCAAGTGATGTTTTAGGATTTATTGAATACACAGATAATGCAATTTATATGAAAAGTAGAAATTTTGTAATTTTAGACAAAGAAGGATTACAAATTTTAGATTTTGATGGAAAAAATACAAAATATGAAATTACAAAAGTTTCAAAAGAATTTGGAGATGCATACAAAGGAGATTATGCACATTTTACATTAAAAGAAATTTATGAACAGCCTGAAACAATTTTGAAAGCTGGAGAGAGAACAGTAGATGCCATCGAAAAAACAGCTAATCATATCAAAAATGCAAAAAATATCTACATAACTGGAAGCGGAACTAGTTACAATTCTGCACTCATTGCAAAGCAAATTCTATCAAAATATGCCAAAATTAAGGTAGAAACAATCATGTCTAGTGAACTCCAATTCTCACCAGACATTATTGAAGAAAATTCTATTCTAATTGCAATATCTCAAAGTGGAGAAAGTGCAGATGTTTTAGATGCTGTAAGAATAGCAAAAAAAGCAAATTGCAAGATTATCTCCATCGTTAATTTACTTACATCATCACTTGCACGCCATGCAGATGTCGTGATAGGAATGAATTGTGGGCCTGAAATAGGAGTTGCAGCAACAAAAAGTTTCACATCACAACTTGTAATAATTTATAAAATTGTGCAAAAATTAAGTAACAACGAGATAACAATTAACTTTGAAAAATTCTCTGAATCAATTTTAAAAATATTAGAAAATACAACAAAAATTCAACAAATTGCAAAAGAATTAAAGGAAATTTCAGACATTTACATTTTAGGTAGGGGAATAAATTATCCGATTGCAATGGAAGCAGCATTAAAACTTAAAGAATTAACATACATGCATGCAGAGGGAATTCCAGGGGGAGAATTAAAACATGGGCCTCTTGCATTAATGGATTCAAACGTGTTTGTAATAATTTTTAATCCAAATGATTCAACGTATTCAGATACACTAACAAGTGCAAGAGAAATTAAAGCTCGTGGAGCAAAAATTATTGGAGTTTCAGATATAGAAAATGATGTTTATGATTATTGGATAGAAACTCCAAAAATAGATGAAGTATTGTATCCAATTTCAGAAATCATTCCAATACAGTTGTTATCTTACTATGCAGCACTTGAAAAAAAGACAGATCCAGATTACCCCAGAAATTTAGCAAAATCAGTTACAGTGAAGTAAACAATCTAGAATATTCTTTTTCAGCTAGCTCTAAAAATTTTGTAGAATTATTACCTGTTTTGAGCATAGAGGAAATAATACTACCGCCAGCACCAACTCCCTCTTTTGCAAATCCCTCTGAAAATGCTCTTAGACCAGAATATTGTGAATTTTTCAAGCCTGGATCAACAGAGATCGCAGGAATATCTGAGATTTCCTCAACCAAGTTCTTAAAATTTGCACTTTCATCATTTGTAATATAAGACGTGGTTCCAATCGCAGTATTTTCTTCATTAAATCCAATTTTTGATGCAAAAGCCAATACTGCAGTCATTTGGGTACCACCTGCCAACATTACTTTAGAAACATCAGAAGCGGAACTCAACATTCCTGCAACAAAAGGAATCATTGGATCTCCGACTTTTGCAATAATACTGTAAGGATGATCATTGATAATTCTTTCAAGTGCAGAATCAACAACTTGATTTTTTAATTCAACAGGATTGTTTGGGATACTGGAACTTACTTTAGCATCAAAACCTAATGCTCTCAATACAGCTAATGCAGTAGTTGTTCCTCCAGGAATACTTTCACCAATTATTAAACAATCAGTTAGAGAGGCCATACTTCTTCCAACAATTCTACCATAATCAACAGCATGAGATACTTGTGAATCAGTCATAGCGTCTTGAGTTAAAATATTTTTTCCAAAAGATAATCCAGTTTCAATAAAAGGTAACTGAGGAGAAATTTTACTGCCAGCGTTAATTGTTAAATGTGGAATACTTGAAGATTCCAAGGCAGTTTTAGTTAATAATCCAGGGGTTGGTTTTCCATCAGGAGTCATCGGAATAGTATCAATTGTTTTACAATAACCATAATGAAGATATTCTGCATCAGCTGGTGGAGTAAATTGAATTGAATTCTTGTCTGCACCTGCAAAAGTAATTCCAGGAATTTCACAAGTCTCAGTATATGAAATAACAAATGAAAAAAGAAATCTTCCAGAATTTATAGTTTCAAGAAAATTTTGAGCCTTGTCAACATTACCAAATAGTTCAAAATTTTCCAAAAAATTCACTGACCCATCATTTCAACAAACTCTTGTTCAGTTCGTTTTTGCATCACATGATTGGTGATTTTTTCTTGGCCAATTGTAGATGTTTCTGCATTACCATAATTGTGCCCAGAATACATCACTAAATCATCATCTAAGGAATAAAGAACATCAAAAAGGCTATGATAGAGGTCTTTTGCACTACCTCCAGGTAAATCAATTCTACCACAATTTCCAACAAACAATGTATCACCTGAGAAAATTTTACCATCTCCAATTAGGCAAATACTGTCTTTGGAATGACCAGGAGTGTGAAGTACTTTTAATTTTGAATTACCAAATTCAATATAATCACCATCCTTTACTGTTATGTCATGTTTTAATTCAGAAGATTCATGCTGAATGATAGGAGCATTTGTTGATTCAGCCATTCCTTCATTTCCCAAGGTATGATCAAAATGATGATGAGTGTTTACAATGTATTTTATTTTTAGATTATTTTTTTTTATGATTAGTTCTAATTCCATTAAATCCCATGATGGATCAATAAGGATTGCTTCATCTGTATTATCATCTTCAACAATGTAAGTAAAGTTCTGCATACTTCCAACTTGAATTTGATGTACTTTCATAAAATACCCTCTTCAGCTTCAGGAGGGATTCCAATTTTTTCTGCATGCAATTCGCCTGTCAAGTCTTTTCTTTTTGGAATTCCTTGTTTCATCTTATGAAATGTAACTGTCATGTCACATTTTGTGTAGATATTTGCAGTCTCACCTGTTTGTGGATCTAATCCAGATGGTACATCTACAGCAAACTTGTAACAATTTGTTTGATTGATATAATTAATTGCAGATGCATATGGTTCCCGGATTTCTCCAGTGATTCCTGTACCCAAGATACCATCTATGATAACATCAGGTTTGAAATCAAAGTCAAAAGAATTTCCAGATACCAGTTTTACAGATGGCATTTTTTGCAAAATAGACCAATTCCAATTACTTTCTTCGGTTTTGATTTTATCAGAAGTGCCAAGAAGGATTACTGTAACTTTTGCACCGTAACCAGCTAAATGCCTTGCCATTACTAATCCATCACCACCATTATTTCCTAATCCTACAAAAATCAGAATATTTTTTGATTCTACATTTCCAAGTTTATCAATTAATCGTCTTACAGCTGCAGCACCTGCATTTTCCATCATGAATTTTTTTAAAAATCCCATATCATGGCCTTTGTTTTCAATATTGTACATTTGATCAACTGTAATTTCCATAATTTACATGAAAATCATATCCAAAATAAGAGCTTTGAAAGTACGAAATATGGTTAAAACTGAGAATTTTATCTTTGCAAATGAGATACAAGTGTTTTATTGGAATAAATCAAATTCACAACATTGAAGAATTTGAATGGAGTGCCTATTTTAGGCTCAATTCCTTTTATTGAAGACATAAGTGATTCTTCCATGTACAAAGTTTTTAAGAAAAATCTTAACATGAAATTAATTTTAAAGTGAATGAGATGACATTAAAAAATTATATTTTCAAAAACTTGTGGCTTCAAGTTATACTCTCTTTGCTCATTGGACTAGGAGTAGGATTGATTTTAGGAGACGATGTTGGTGTTGGCCTAGATGACGATACGTTGGATTCTTTATCATCATATCTTAAAATTCCCGCTAACATATTTTTGAGTGTAATTTTGATGATTATTGTTCCGTTAATTTTTGCATCAATTGTAGTAGCTATAACTAATTTAGGTGGAAAAGATAAACTAAAAACTCTAGGATTAGGTATTGGTATTTATTTTGTAATTACTACAACAATTGCAATACTTGTAGCCGTATCGCTTGCATCAATTATAGCACCAGGAAGTATTTTAGATCTTACTGCACTACAAGAAACACATGATCTTTCTGAAGATGATTTGAAAGTCACAGAAGGTTTTTCGTTAGATGATATTCCAAATGCAGTATCAAATATTATTCCAAGAAATCCAATTTCTTCATATCTTGAAGGGCAGATGTTTAGCATTTTGGTAATGGCACTTATTGTAGGGTTATCGATGGCAGCTCTTCCAAAAGAATCAGTCAAACCGTTACTAGATATACTAGAATCCGTTCAAAAAATTACATTACACATTCTACTCATTTCCATGAAGATTGTACCGTTTGCAGTTTTTGGTTTGATAGTGGGTATGGTTGCTAAAGTTGGAATAGAAACAATGGTTGGATTGGGAGCATACATGGGAACAGTTGTTATTGGTCTTGGCATCATGCTGCTGATATACACATTGATCTTAAAGTTTGTAGCAAAGAGACCAATATCTTCTACATTTTTAAAATTCCGTAATCCGCAAACTTTGGCTTTTTCGACAGCCAGCTCAATGGCAACAATGCCTGTAACATTAAAGACTGCAGAAGAGGATCTTAAGATAGATACAAGAATTTCAAAATTTGTAATTCCACTTGGAACTACTGTGAATATGGATGGTACTGCCTTGTATCAAGTAATAGCTGTCTTCTTTTTGGCACAGCTCTTTGCAATTGAATTGAGTATGATATCCATTTTAGTAATAATCATAACTTCCCTTTTGGCGTCTATTGGAACTCCTGCTGTACCTGGAGCTGGTGTAATTGTCTTGTCTACAATACTCATAACGGCTGGTATTCCTCCAGTTGGAATTTTATTGTTACTTTCTGTAGATAGAATCTTGGACATGATTAGAACCATGGTAAATGTTACCGGTGATCTTACAGCTAGTTGTGTGTTTGATAAAATAACGCGAGATTTGAAGAGATGAATAAAGAAGATTGTTCTGAGAAATTTGTTACCTTCCCCAAACTAAAGGCAACAAAAACACCATCATTACTGTAACAATTGGAATGCAGACAAGATCAAACGGAAGTCCATATCGAACCATCTGTTTGATTGATACATATCCACTGCCAATTGCAATTGCATTTGGAGGAGTTCCAACAGGCATCATGAATCCATAACTTGTAGCGAATGCAACTGGCGCCATGAATAAAATAGGATCTAACTCTGTTGTCGTTCCTAAAACTGCCATAATAGGTAGTAACAAAGCAGCTACTGCAGTATTGCTCATTAGTTCACTTGTTAGCATTGTAATTGTAACGATAATCAGAACAATCAAGAAAAAGTCAAGTTCGCCTATAAACAACAACTTGTCTGCTATCCAAGTATCTAGTCCTGTTGCAGTAAAACCACTAGCAAGTGCCAAACCACCTCCAATTAGTATTAAGACACCCCATGGAATCTTGCTTGCAGTTCTTAAATCCAACAAGCGTTGTCTCTTTTGTCCGGATGGCAGTATCAATAAGGCAGCTACGGCAACTAGAACTATCACATGATCTCCTACAAATGGTGCCAAGTCTTTCCAAAATAGTCCTCTAGTTACCCATGCAGTTGCAGTTGCAGCAAATATTATCAAAACAATTTTTTCATTTCTGCTCCAGTTTCCAAGGTTTTTTAATTCTTCTGTGATAATGTTTTTACTTTTCAGAATGGGTTTACGATTATCCAGTCTTGCCGATGTAGTCATGTATATCCATAATACAAAAAGAGAAACAACACTAAGTGGAAATCCAACTAACATCCAATCAAAGAAAATTACTTCGACATCAGCCAATGAATCACTTAACGAAGCAAAAAGAGCATTAGGTGCAGTGCCAATCAAAGTGGACATTCCTCCTAGACTAGCAGCATATGCAACTGAGAGTATAAGACAAGTTGCAAATCGTTTTTTTTTGTGCAACATCTACTTGTGAAATAACTGCAATTGCAATTGGCAGTATTAACAGAGCTGTAGCAGTGTTTGTTATCCAGGCACTAAGGGAGCCAGTGACAATAATAAATCCTAAAATGATATTTTTTGGTTTTGTTCCTACTACTTTCAGAGTGTTTAGCGCAAACCGCTTGTGAAGATTCACTTTTTCTAGTGTCTTTGCAACTAGAAATCCGCCCATCAATAAAAATACCAACTTATCACCATACGCAGAAATTACTTTGTCAATGTCTGCCACATTAAACAGTGGAAATACAAACAATGGAATTGATGCAGTAACATAAAATGGGATAGCTTCAGTACCCCACCATACTGACATCCATACAGCCAATCCTAAAACAAGCTTGGCCTCAAAAACTAGTCCTTCTATTGGATATGAAATAATTATTGCAAATAGAATAGGAGATGCCACAAACCCTGTAAGTCGTAATTTACTGTGTAATGGAACCCACTTGTCAAAATTTGCCATCACCTCTATTCATTTTTTGATTCTCCTAAAAATATTGTTAC
>JAMHKW010000059.1:0-7144 GCA_028439805.1 Candidatus Nitrosopumilus sp.
ATTTGTAGATATCATGACTACTTTGAGAAAAAATAAAGTTGCAGTTACTTACATTGATCATCACGACATTGATCCTACTATTGTAAAATCATTAAAGAAAATCAAAGTCAAAGTTATTCATGACATCAATGAATGTACTACAGTGCAAGTTTACAATGCATTCAAATCAAAACTTGATGATCATGCATCATTTGTTGCAACGTGTGCTGCAATTACTGACTATATGGAAGACAGACCAATTGGTTCTAAATTACTTCAAATTTACGATAGACAATTTGCACTAATTAGCGCTACAGTACTTACATACAATATTGTTGGACATCAAAAAGAACCTGACTATTTGTTGTATTTAGTAGAAGAATTAGCTGATTCTAAATTTCCACATGATATTCCAAATACTTTTGAATTTGCTCAAATTCAAGTTGAAAAACTTTCTCAGATGATTGCAAAAGTGAAAAAAGGAATGAAAACAATGAAAAATCTTGGTTACATGGAAATTTTAGATGCTGGTGCCAGTGGTGCTGTTAATTTTGTTATGGGGTTATCTGGAAAAGATGTTGGTGTTGCATACAAAGAAAGAGTTGATCATGGAATATACGCAGTATCTGTAAGAGGGTCTAAGAATTGTAAAGTCCATTTAGGTAAAATTGTTAATATTTTAGCAACTGATCTTGGGGGTTCTGGTGGTGGTCATGATAAAGCATGTGGTGCAGTAGTCCCAAAACCAAAAATAAAAAAATTCATCACAGAATTAAATAAAAAAATAAAATAATCACTGTAAACATCTAGGAATCTTTTTTGCTATGTGTGCGATTGAAATTCTTCCTGGTCCTGCAACAATAATTACAAGAACTATTGATAACATTACTAAATCCCATTCCCATCCTCCTTGAGATACAAAGAATCCATTTTCCCATCTAATGTGAAATATTGCCCCAAGCAAAATTACTGCAAAGATAGAGCCAGTAACTCTTGTTAGCACTCCGACAACTAGTAGAATTCCTCCAATTAGTTCTGCTAATGCAATAGGTAGTTGCATCTCTGGTGGAATTCCGATACTTACTAACCATTCTTGCCAGCTAGGATCAAATTTCTTCAAGCTGTGAATGATAAATATGGCACCAATTGATGCTCTAAGTCCCCAATGAGTAATGTCGTGTAATGCATTTCCTTTTAGGGTTGCTTCTGTATTCATGGAATGATTTTTTTTAAACGCATTAAAAGCATTTACCCAAATTAAAAATAAAGTTGGAGCAATTTTTTAATAATTTTCATACTAACATAACTCAAAATTGAATCTAAAGATACTTGCCCCGATAATTGTAATTGGTGCAGCACTTGCAGTACTGGTCATTTCTTTTGATGATGAAACTCCTGAGGTCACTATGATTAAATCTGATAGTTTAGGATCCTCTGAACTTGGTATAATGGAGACAAATGGCGTAAAGCACATCATTCCACTTGATAAGATTAAAGAAGGTGGTCCGCCAAAGGATGGAATTCCATCAATTGATAATCCTGTGTTTGTAGATATTCAAGATTCTCAGTTTATGTCTGATTCTGATATTGTTATTGGATTGGAAATTAATGGTGATATCAAAGCATACCCATTGTTCATCTTAGTTTGGCATGAAATAGTAAATGACAAAGTTGGCGGCACTCCTGTGTCTGTTACTTACTGTCCTCTATGCTATACTAATCAAGTCTTTGAGCGAATCATAAATGGAAAAGAAGTAGAATTTGGAACTTCAGGAAAACTATACAATAGCAATTTGTTGATGTATGATAGATTTACTGAATCTTATTGGAGTCAGGCACTTGGAATGGCAGTTACAGGTGAATTAACTGGATATCAATTAGACTTGGTACCCTTTGATGTTATTACTTGGGGTGATTGGAAAACATTACATCCTGATACTTTGGTACTAACTACTGATACTGGGTACGTTCGTTCGTATGCCACTGATCCTTATGGCAGTTATTACACAGAACCACGAATAATATTTCCAGTAGAGCACAGTGATGATAGAATGCATCCAAAAGAAATCATCATTGGATTCAATTATGGTGATGTTTACAAAGCTTACAAACAAAATGATATTGAATCAAATGTAATAGTCAATGACTCTATTGGCAATACTCCTGTAATGTTGGTGTCATTGTTTTCTGAAAACACTCGTGTTTATGATAGAATGATTAATGATCAAGTCTTAGACTTTGTATATGCTGATGATGCCATTTTTGATACACAAACTAACTCTGAATGGAACTATGATGGATTATCTTTATCTGGTGAGTATGAAGGAGAGCAATTACAACGATTACCAATTGAGCCTGGATTCTGGTTTGAGTGGGTTGCATTTCACCCTGAGACTTTGGTTTATGGTGATTAATAATGAAACCAATTAGAAAAG
Organism: Candidatus Nitrosopumilus sp.; assembly: GCA_028439805.1. Taxonomy (GTDB): domain Archaea; phylum Thermoproteota; class Nitrososphaeria; order Nitrososphaerales; family Nitrosopumilaceae; genus Nitrosopumilus. The sequence goes on from JAMHKW010000059.1 coordinate 2,415, forward strand.
CAACACTTGTTGGAGTAATTACTATAGTGATTTATCTTCTAGTTGTAGTAATTACAACTCCTGCACTAGAACCACTAGCAGCAATTAGTGCCGCATTTCAACTAAACTCCATAGTAATTATTGGAATGGGTATTGGAATCGGTTTGCAAGTTTTCTTATCTGAGAAAAGTAAAACACTAGGTTGTAAGCTAGATGTAAAGAAAAAAGCATTTGGTGGAAATTCTGGTAGTGTTGCTACTACTTCGTTTTTCTCATTTTTCTCACTAGTTCCACTTGGTTGTTGTGGTTGGTGGCTCTATGCATTGTCTTTACTTCCAAGTGTAGTTGGCACTGGCGTCTCAGCTGTCTTAATAGAACACAGCCAAGTTTTAGCTTATGTAGGGTTGGCAGTGATTTTTGGATTTGCAGGACTTACTGCATTAAAGCTAAAACGTGAGATGAAATTGCTAAAAATTATTTAATCTAATTTATTATTTTTTCTTTTTCTAATAATTTTCTTTATTTGTCTATATCCTAATACTGGAAGCACACAGTAAATACATCCTATTTTTGATATTGAGCAACAACAAAGACACTCACATTTTCCTTTTTCATGATTACATTCTTGGCAATTCATATTTTTTACTCCTAGGTTTTGATCTTAATCTAGTTTTACAACATGGGCATGAATGCTCTTCGGTAACAAAAAACAATGCACAAAGTGAACACCACTTTTGACCAATTTTGTAACGTGAATTATTTGTAAATGAATCTGCTTTTAGCTGTTCACATAATCCACGACACATCTGAACCATACAAATAATTATTAAAAGATCTATTTTAGAAAATTTCCAAATCTTATTGTATTTCTACAATTGCATCAATTTCAGTCATTGAATCTAATGGTAAACTAGCAACTCCTACTGCAATTCTTGAATGCTTTCCTTTATCTCCAAAAACTTCAAACATCAAGTCTGATGCTGGATTGATAACTTTTGGTTGTTGTGAAAATTCTGGAACTGAATTTACAAATCCTGATAGTCGTACAATTCTTGATACTTTATCTAAACTTCCTGTTTCTCTTTTAATTTGGGCTAGAATGTTTATGGCACATACCCTAGCTGATTTTTGAGCCGTCTCTAGATTCTCATCTGAAACTTTACCTGTGAATGTTACTTTGCCATTTTCAAATGGAATTTGTCCTGAGATGAAAAGCAAATTTCCTGTTTTGACTGCAGGGATATAATTTCCTGCAGGAGTTGGAGCATCAGGTAGTGTAATTTCTAGTTCTTTGAGTTTTTCTTCAATCAAGAATATTTTGTATTGTTTTGGCTGATTTTAGTTTTTACTTATTTTGATATGTACTTTTTCGCCTTTACTTGAATTGTTTTGATAAATTGTTCTGGTTTTGTATCCTTGTTTTTGGAGGCATCCATCTAAAATTGAAACCCATGGTAGTGAATGACCACTGTTTAGTTTTGATTCTATTGTGATATTTTTGGTATTTGCTTCAAAATTTACGTGTCCTGAGCATGTAATTTGCATTATTGCATCTGTTATCTCTATAATGTCGTCTAGAGATTTTGATTTTAAGGATATTCCATTTTTTTCTAATAACTTGAACATATCAAAATCGGACTTTTTTGATATCATTGTAGAATTTAGAATATGTCTCAAACCAGTCTCATTGACTGTTTTAATTATTTTGTAAATTTCTTGTGCTTCTGTTTTTGTCATATCTGCAAGAGCTCTAGTTTTTGTTGCATTCTTCCAGATATTAGAAAACACTTTTTCTTGATTAATTCCAAGAATTTCAGTTGATGAAAAAATTGCGCCTTTCCCATTCTCGTTATTTACCATTAGTAATTCTGTTTCATCAAAAATAAAACAATTTTGAGTAATATCTGATGCTCTCATATCTACACCATCAGGAATTGCCCTGAATGCTTCAGAGCAAATCTGTGTGGGTAAAACAAGTACTTTGACATCTAGATTACGACGTAAAACTGATAATACTTGTTCTTTACACTCTGCCAATAATCCTAGCCCCCATTGGTCTACCATGATTTTAATTGATGATTTAGATCCTTCAATCATAGTTTGTAGTTGAGTCAAAACATTATTTGCACCAAGTTCAAAATATCTTTTCTCTTCAGATCCTCTTGATTTTCTACTTTCTTCACTTGCTTTTTTCAAATTTGAAATTAACGTATTCATTGCATTTACTTTGTTGATTTGTTCATGAATAATTCCATCAAACGCATCTTCAGGTGCAATTGCTGTACACATTATTGGTTTACTTGGTGAAATAATTGTTAATTTCTTTTTTTCTAGTTTTAGTAATGTTGGATAAATCTTAGTTCGAGGAATCTCTGAATAATATGCTAATTCCCCTGCAGAAATTGCCCCCTTTGCAATCAAGGCCACATATGCTTGTGCTTCGTATTTACTTAATCCAAATTCTTCTAAACTGACTGTTAATACGTGCTCATTTACCATAGTTTTACTGGATTTGTTATTAGGTAAAATTGAGAGCTAAATTCCTTTAAACAATTACTCAAATAAAATCAAAATTGTATCTACAGCTAGGTGTAACTGTGGGTACAAAATTAACTGTTACAAGGTCCTCAAATACAAAATCCAACACAAGCAAATACAATGTTAGTCAAGTTTGATATTACTCCATTAGAAAACCCAAACATCTCTCATTCAGTTACTCTTGTTCCCAGATTACAATATTCTATCAATCTGTTAGATGACATCATTGAGATTCTCACAGAAAAAAGACATGGCCTAAAAAAACTAAATGGATTCTTTGTTACTGATTTTGATGAAACTGATGTGACTCATCTAAAAGCAATCAGATTAGAACAAATTACAGTTTTCTCTCTAGAAACACTATCTCAAATAAAAAAAAGAATTGGAAAAATATCTGGCGTAACCAGTATTCCTGAAATTATCCCTGTGTCTATACCTGTAATTAGAACAGTTAGTGCACAATTGTTTGATTTTCTTCCAAATTGTAGCCAAAAACTATCTGAATTATCTGTTCATTTGGGAAGTATTGTGTTAGATTCTGCTGTGCTGACAAAGGCTAGATTTGATTTTAGCCAATCAAATGAAGAATCTGCAACCTTACTTAATGAAGTAAAATTGATTGTGGACTCTAAAATAAATAAGCAGTACCCTAATCTTGATTTTTCTAAAGTATGCAATACTTGACAATATTGAATTCTAAACGTAATTTCTCAAAGGATGTTGACCGTATCAAAACAATTTCTTCAAAAATTGACAAAAAGATATCCGAGTTCAAGTCATCTGATGAGAAAATTGGTAACTTATCTTTAGAAGAATTACAGGATTTAAACAAAATTGTTGGCATTGCTGATTTTATGCTGTGCAAATATGCTGACAAAAAAGAAACTCACTCTATTTTGAAGCATTTTGTATCTATCATTTCTGATACTGCTAGTTCCCTAGAGAATTTAGATGATGAAATCTCTGAATTAATTATATCTGCTGAAGACTCTATTAACAAAGTAAAAGATATGCATACTCATATTTCTGATAAATCTGATTTCAAAAAGGAGTATCATGATGGTCCTGAGTATTATGCGCACGAGACAAGTGCAATTAATTTAACCACTTTTGCTACAGAGGTTCACACCACTGAATACCAACAAAATTCTCAAGAAGAGACTGCGTAGGTAATTGAGATGAGTTTAGCACCACAAGAATTAGAGAACACAGCAAGCAAATATGCTTCTGAAGCCATCAAATTTGATTCCCAAGGTGCTCGTGGTATGGCAATTACCCATTATCAACAAGCAATTGATGCACTTGTAAAACTATTACAACTTTATCCTAATAGCAAACTTAACCAAATCTACAAAGAAAGATGTAACTCTTATCATAATCGAATAAATGCATTGCAGCAGGCTCATGGTGTAGAGCCTGCAGTTGATCCTAAAGCTTCTCCGGATGAACAAAAAAAATCTGTTCAGCGACAAGAAAATGAGAATGATTTTGAAGAATTAGTAATGAAAGAAAAACCAGATGTTACTTGGGACCAAGTAATCGGTCTGGATGATGCTAAAAGTGCATTACGCGAATCTATTGTTTATCCTACAAAAAGACCTGATTTGTTTCCTCTTGGATGGCCAAAAGGAATGCTACTTTATGGTCCACCTGGTACAGGAAAAACCATGCTTGCAGCTGCTACTGCAAATGAAATGGATGGTTATTTTATCAATGTAGATGCGTCTTCTATGATGAGTAAATGGTTAGGTGAAGCAGAAAAAAACGTTTCAAAATTATTTGCTATGGCAAGACAATATGCTGAAAAAGAAGGCAAACCTGTTATTTTATTTGTAGATGAAGTTGATTCCTTATTAGGTTCTAGAAATAGCGAAGTAGGTGGGGAAGTTAGAACCAAAAATCAATTCTTAACTGAGATGGATGGAGTTAATGGTAAAGGCAAAGATTTGATGCTATATGTAATTGGAGCAACAAACAAACCTTGGAGTCTTGATTGGCCTTTCTTAAGACGATTCCAAAAGAGAATTTATGTTTCATTACCAACTCAAGAAGCAAGAGAAAACTTATTTCAACAATACACTGCACCGCTAAGTAAAAATCTTAATGTGAATAATGCTGAATTAGCAAAACTGTTTGATGGATATAGTGCAAGTGATATCAAAGATGTCTGCCAAGCAGCTCAGATCAAAACCGTTCATGAAATTTTTGATGCT
>JAMHKW010000006.1:0-27845 GCA_028439805.1 Candidatus Nitrosopumilus sp.
CAAGAGTAATAAGCAAAGTTTTTTGAGAAAAAACAATTGTTAACAAACACAAAACTTGTTTCTATAGGTAACTTTGATTTAAAATTAAATCATCTTTTAATAATCTCAATTCTTGCTTTATCATTTTCTGTTTCTTTTCTACTTCGTTCACAAGCAGCCGACTTTGGATTTGAATTAAATGAGTTTGATCCTTTTTTTAATTATAGAGCCACTCAATATGTTGTTGATAATGGAGTTGAAGCATATTTTGATTGGAATGACAGTCTAAGTTGGTATCCAATAGGTAGAGATGTATCTGCAACCTCTCAAGTAATGCTTCATCTAACTGCTGCTGTAACTTATTGGATATTTGGAGGAGGCTCAGATCTTTACGATTTTACTATAATATTTCCAGTAGTTTTTGGATCTCTATCGGCAATTGTTCTTTTTGCTCTAGTTAGAGTCATAGGTGGTACTACTGCTGGCTTGTTTTCTGCTTTACTGTTTTCTATTTCATTACCGATACTAATTCGAGGCCCAATTGGTTGGTTCAAATCAGAACCTTTAGGATTGTTTTTCGGTCTTTTAACCGTCTATTTACTACTAAGTGGGATAAATTCTCAAAACAAAAAAATAGCATTTACAAAACTCATTGGGGCTGGAATTTTTACTGTATTTTCTATCTCTACTTGGGGTGGAAATCAATTCTTCATTATTCCAATAGGAATTTTTTTCCTTGCATTACCATTTTTGAGAACTGATCATAAATTCATCATTTGGGCAATTCCTCTTTATACAATTACTACAGTTTTAGTTTCTTTAGGATTTGAACGAGTGAGCTCTAATTTTCTATTTGGATTGGGTGGGATTTCATTAATAGTTCCAACAATAATTTTAATTTGTATTATTTTCATTCAAAAAAAATCAGTTTACAAAACAAGGACAGGTCTATTATTTTTAATAGCATTTTTAATAATTTCTCCATTTTTATTGTCTGTCTATTTTAATTCTGAATTAGATCAACCATTTTATCGATACCTTAACACATTGAATCCTTTTATGACTACAAATCATCCATTAGTAGATTCTATATCTGAACATGCAACAACAACACTTGAACAATCATTTCTATTTCATTCAGTTTTAATGATTTTTGCAGGAATTGGAATCTGGTTGCTTATTCAAAATATTCAAAATAAAAATTCTAGTTTTATGAAAAATGATATGTTGTTATTTTCTTTAATCTTAGGAATTGTTGGGGTATACGTAAGTTCTACTTTTGTTAGACTAGAAGTATTTGGATCAGTGGCTGTTATTGTTTTAGCGTCTTTAGGCTTGACTGCTTTAACAAAAGAATTTTTTAAAAATAAAACTGAACCCATAAATGTTGTAGAACCTAAAGAAACTGAATCTATTGCAGAATTCATGCCTATGATAGAACAAAAACCTAAAGTCAAAAGACCAATTGGTAAATTAATTAAATTATCTTATGTTACAGGAATTATAATCTTATTGATAATTCCCATGATTTTTCCGATTGGAGGTAATGCCCTTTCTACATCTAAAGTTCCTCCAACAATTTTTAATGGTGGAAGCACATTTTCAGTAGTTACAACTGATTGGATAGATTCAATGGAGTGGATAAAAAATAATACTTCAGAAGATGCCGTAATTGCTGCCTGGTGGGATTATGGATATTGGATTCAAACTAAAGCAGAAAGAGCATCATTAGCTGATAATTCAACAATTCATTCTGATGTTATTGAAAATATTGCAAAAATGTTTTCTAGTACTCCTAATGACGCATGGGTTTCTCTTAATGACATGCAAGCTGACTATGTTTTAGTATTTGTTACAGGTCAAAAGTTAGGAATTGATTCAGAAGAACCATTCTATGTTTTAGAAGGAGGAGGAGACGAATCAAAGAAACAGTGGTTTATGAGAATTGCAGGTGAAGATCTTTCTAAATTTCTGCATTATGATGGTATTACTGGTACTGATTATTTCTGGAATAATACTATACTTGGAAAGATGATTCCTTTTACACCGGTAACCTATTTTCATTTTGAAACCATGCAAGAATTTTCAACTTATCAGCCTGGATTAGATCCTGTATATGTAAAAGAGATCAAATACCCAACTGATGGAGATGGACCTTTACGTTTAGTTTATGCATCTCCAAGTTTTACTGAAGAAAAGTTTGGACCAATGATTGGTGTTTTTATTTATGAAATTAATAAAGAGTACAATTTAACTTCTTAAAACTTTAGTTATATCTTTCAGCTAATCTATATCTCATGTATTTATCATCTGGTGAAAATTTAGCTGGATGTACAGAAATTGTCTCTTCACTACATACTGGGCATTTTTCTTTTAATGTATAATGATTACACTTTGAACATTTTCTTAGTAAAAACTTCATCTTAATTTTCTCTAGTTTTCTTTGATTCTTCTCTAGTAAATTTGAATGATCCTTTTTTCTTTTCTATGTTAGTTTGAATTTCCTCAATGATTGGTTTTAGTAATTTTTCAGCAGATTTGAAATTATCTGAAGTTATTGACAGTCTATATTTTGGTGCTCCTAGATATGTGATGTCTAGTGTAGAATCTTTTTTTAGCACATCTAATAATGTTTTTTTAATAATTTCTACCCCATCTGACTTTTCATTAGTAATTTCCATTATTCCTCTAATCTCGACTGATGGGAGTTTAATTTTAGAACAAATTCCTTCAATTACCTCTGCTGTTTTTTTTGCAAGTTTGAGTTCCTTTACAGACTCAATCCCATTTCTTCCAATTTCTATGAATGCATCATAAACTGAATCAAATTTAGAATAAATATTATCTTCTAATTTTTCAACTTCTTCATCTGATAATTTTGCTTTTTCTTGAACATTTTGTAATAACGTTTTACCTTTTTCATACTTTTTAACTTCCTTTAGCTTTTGTTTTTTCTGATCTTTTGAGATTTGTTTTAATGATAGATCGATATCACCTCGTTTTGTATTTATTTTTTTTACAAGTAGAACTTTTTTCTCTCCATCTTTGACAAATCTGTTTATTGATCTAATCCAACCAGGAGCAATCTCTGAAACATGTAGAAATCCCTGAATATTGTCATATTCATCTAATGTCACATAAGCACCATGATCCATTACTTTAGTAATAGTAGCAAGAACGATTTCTCCTTGTTCAGGCATCTCTTGAATTTCAGTAGACATTTCTTCTAAAACCTCTAAATGTGTAAATTAATGTTGCTGGTTAGAAGTCAATCCCTTTCTTAGCTTTAATCCCTTGTTGAAATGGGTGCTTTATCTCTCTCATTTCTGTAACTAGATCAGCTACTTTGATTACTTCATCTTTAGCATAATTCCCTGTTAGAACTAAATCCATTTCTGCCGGTTTTGATGCAATTAAATTTAAAACATCATCAACTGAAATTAATTCAAGATTTACTGCGTAGTTTATCTCATCTAAAATAATAATATCATAGTTTCCTGAATGAATTTTTTCGTTACTAATCCTAATTGCTTCTTTGGCAATTTTTTTATGATCTTCTTTTGGACTTTTATCATCTATAATTCCTACAAATCCTTTACCTACAGCAACCATCTCAAATTCAGGTTCAAGTCTTTTTGATGAGTCCATTTCACCATAATGCCATGAACCCTTGATGAACTGAATCATACAAATCTTCTTTTTATAACCAGTAGCTCTTAATGCAATTCCTAATGCTGCTGTTGTCTTTCCTTTACCTTTTCCAGTGTAAACAATGGTTAAACCATCTTTTTCCATAGATGTTATTCAAATAATCTTACTAAAAACATTGAGCATTTCTCAAAAATAAACTAATTTAAATAAAAAATGATTCTAATCATGCGAATTGAAAATTCCAAGAATCATTTTGGCAGGCGCTACAAGTGGGGTTGGAAAGACATCCATTACATGTTCTATTATTCATGCCTTACAAAACCATGGTTTCTCAGTTCAACCATTTAAGGTTGGCCCTGATTACATTGATCCTAGATATCTATCAAGTATTTCACAACATGAGACATACAACTTGGATGTTTGGTTAATGGGAAAGAATCAACTTTTGAATAGTTTTGTTTCAAACTCAAAATCTGATGTATCTGTTATTGAAGGGGTAATGGGGTACTATGATGGTTTTTGTGGAGATTCTAATTATGCAAGTACTCATCATGTAGCTTCTATAACAAAATCACCAGTACTCTTAGTTTTAGATGCAAGCAAAACTGCTCGTTCTATTGCTGCTACTGCTTTAGGTTTTCAAAAATTTCATAGAAATTCAAGAATTTCTGGAATAATTCTCAATAAAATCGGTAGCAAAAAACATGAAATTTTATGTAAAAATGCGTTACAGAAAATTAAAATTCCAATTATTGGAGTAATTCCAAAGAATTCACTCCTAAATTTAGAATCAAGACATCTTGGATTAATCTCAACATTAGATAATAAAACGCTAAAAAATAAAATTGAAAAAACTTCAAAAATTATTTCAGAATATCTAGACATTCATCAAATTATTAAAATTTTAAAAAATACAACTAGCCTCCCAAAAAAATCCAAACCTGTTTATAAAAAATCAAAAACAACTATTGCAGTTGCACTTGATACTTCGTTTAATTTTTACTATCAAGATAATCTAGAAGTATTACGACGTGATGGAGCAACTCTAAAATTTTTTAGTCCTGTTAAAGATAAAAAAATTCCAAAATGTGATGGACTTTACATTGGTGGTGGCTTTCCTGAAGTTTTAGGTAATTCACTTGAAAAAAATCAAACTATGAAAAAAACTATTAAGAAATTAGCTGAAGATAATCTTCCAATTTATGCTGAGTGTGGTGGATTGATGTATCTCACAAAATCTATTGTTAATCATAACAAAAAACACAAGATGGTTGGTCTATTTGATGCTGAAACTAAAATGACAAAGAAAATGAGACTTAATTATACCAAAGGCAAAATTGCTACCCAAACCCCAATCTCAGAAAAATCACATAATATTCAAGGTCATGAATTTCATTATTCACAATTAGATTCAGTTTCTCCTGATTCTAAATTTGCATATAATTTAGAAATTGGTGAAGGAATTAAAAACCATCAAGATGGAATGATTGAGTATAACACACTTGCTTCGTATGGACATCTCTATTTTGACAGCTCAAACTATGCTGAAATTTTTGTTAAAAACTGTCTAAAATATTCAAGAAGCTGATTCTGCTCTAATTAACTTGAAAATTGCATTTATTATGGCAGAGGCTGATGAACTGCCTCCTTTTCTACCAATGTTAGTGATAAATGGAACTTCTTCCAACTTTGATAATTCTTCTTTTGATTCTGCAGCACAGATGAATCCAACTGGGATCCCAATAATTAGCGCAGGTTTGACAATGCCTTCTTTTATCATCTGAATTACTTCTAGAAGAGCCGTAGGTGCATTTCCAATTACTACGACACCACCATCAATATCTGATATGGCTACTCTCATAGAGACTTGTGAGCGTGTTTTTCCTTCTTTTTTTGCCAATTCCATAACTTCTGGATTTGAGATATTACAGACTATGTTATTTTTAAAATCTTTAGGATTTTGTTTATTGAATCCTCCAATTACTCCATTAACATCAACTACTATACTACAACCATTTCTCAAAGCATTCATACCACTTTCAATTGCATCTTTATGAAAAATTATTTTATTTTTATCTGCAAAATCAAAATCTGCTGTTGAATGAATAATTCTTCTAACAATAGGCCATTCTTTTTCATTATATTGATGTGCACCAATTTCATCTTCAATCATTTGCATACTTGAATCCTCAATTGATTGACCTTTTTTAGTTTGCATCTTCTACCTCTTTTGCTCGCTCCATTATCAAATCTATCATTTTTTGATCTGTTCCTAAATGTTTTGTAATGTATGTTTTTTTAAGATTAGAATTTTCAAGTGCTGGCATCAAATCATTATTGATATCAGTTTTTACATGTGCACCTTCATGAAGAAAATAAAAAACAATTATTAGAACTTCTGGATTATTTTTTTCACATTTTTTTATTCCTTCAAAAATATTTGGTTGTTCTATTTCTAACCAACATCGACTTACATTTCTATAAGATGCTTCTAATTCATTTACTATGTAATTTAATGACATTTGTGCATTAGGATCTTTACTACCATGTCCAATGATCATCACATCTACATCTTTTTTTGGAAGTGTTACTTGATTTTCTTTGAGTGCTGTAGATATTCTATTTTCAACTATGTCAACCAAAGTTTTATGCATGCTCATTGGTTTTGTAACAACAAATTTTACCTTGGTATCTTTTTGAAACTTCATTACATCTGTAACTGCATTTTTTACTTTTTTACCTGGATACAAAAAGTAAGGAACTATAGTTAACGAGTCAATATCTTCTTTAAGACATTTAGTAATTCCATCTTCAATATATGGTGGTTCTACCTCTAGAAAACAAAAATCTGTAAATACATAATCTCCTTTTGCCTTAATTCCCTCACAAATTACCTCTAATTCTTCAGAGGCTTCTCTTTCTCTACTTCCTCTGTCAATAAGTAATAATCCACGTTTCAATTCATAATCCTCGCAATTGCTATAGTCAAATTTGGTGGGAATTTTTGTTTTTCTACAATTAGTTTCCCACCAGAAACTTTGATGGCTGCTGCTTCAGATACACTTGCAGTTCCTTCAAATGCTTTTACAGTTTCTGAAGGATTTGGAGCAGAAATTTCAGCTAAATCTTCTCTATTTACATATTCTACAGGAATTTTCATTTCCTTTCCAATATCTATTAACCCTTGAACATCTTGTGGTTTTTTTATTGATACTAGTTTTGCAATAGATTTTGAACTAAGCTTAAATTTTTCTAGACAACTTTCAATACCGTTTTTGATTGTATCTTTTGAAGTATCCCAGTGTAATCCAATACCAATTACTAAACTTGGAGGACGATATACTACAGATTCCTTCTCTAAATCTTTATCAATAATTTTATCAGAAATTATTAGATATGCTTTAGAACTTGATTTTTTTAAATCTTCTAAACTATCATAAACTGATACATTTTTTGGTAATTCTTTATACCAATTTTTTCCCCCTGTTTCTTGAAAAATACCAATAGGTTCTTCATTTACCATGTGTGCACTAATTTTAGTTACAGTAGAATCATCATCAATTTTCCAATTAAATTCTCTGCCTACAAGATCTACTGCAATTGTTTTGTTAACATCAGCTGCAGTAGTTATTACTGGTAAGGTACCTAATTTTTCTGCAATCTCTCGAGTTAATTCATTTGCTCCTCCAATATGTCCTGATAATACACTTATCACAAAATTTGTTTTATCATCAATTACAATTACAGCTGGATCTATCTTTTTATCTTTCAAATGTGGTGCAATTAATCGAATTACTGCACCTAAGGAAAATAAACAAACTAGTGCATTACTATTTTTAAAAAGTTCAACGATTTTTTCTGATGTGGGCTCAGAGTACCAAATTATGTCATTACTATCATTTGAGAATTTAGTAGGCGCAAAAATACTCCAATCTGGAAATAATCCTTTTAGCTTTTGCCCTATATTGACTCCATTTTTAGTAATTGCAAGTACTGCTGTTTTTTCCATAATCAAAACTTTCTAAATTTAATAAAATACCTTACTCTTCTGATTTTCTAGCCAAAATTTTTCCATTAAAATCAAATAATATTACATCAATTGGGACTTTTTCCTCACAGTGATTTCTCATGTGTTTATAGGTCTCACCACAAATCAAATCAAAAAATCCTTTCACATTATTTTCTTGAATTATTTCAGAAACATGTCTTGCTGTATTTGCTTTTTTAATGCTGTCAACTACCATTTTATCTGCATTAGATTTTTTGGCCAGTTCAGCTAAAAAACTCATATCTACTTTTGAACCTTTTACATGAGTTTGTTTTACTCCTGCAGCCATCTTTGCAAGTTTTCCAATAAAACCAACGACATATGCTTTTTTGATATTTTTTTTACCACACTGCTGAATTGTATATCCTGAAAAATCCCCCATCTGCACAAAACAATGATCTGGTAAATCAACTATTTTCTTTGCAAAATCTTCACTTCTTCCACCTGTTGTTAATACCACTGTATTGTCTCCCATTGCAATTGATACGTCCAAATTCTGTCTAATTGATGCAGCATAAGATGCTGTAGAAAATGGAATAACAATTCCACTAGTTCCTAAAATAGAAATTCCATTCTGAATTCCTAATCTTGGATTATCTGTTTTAGGTCCTAATTCTTTTCCCTTAGGAACTGAGATCACAACCCTAATTCCTTTTTTTACAAGAACTTTTTCTCCAACTTCTCTTAAATTCTCAAGAATCATTTTTTTGGGAACAGGGTTAATTGCCGGTTTGTTAATTTCTAAACCTAAACCAGGTTTGGTAACTATACCTACTCCTTCTCCACCATCAATATCAATCTCATTTACTTTTTCTGTAAATGATAGTTCAACTATAATTTCTGCACCATGAGTGACATCAGGATCATCTCCACCATTTTTAATGACAGAACATTTTGCTTTGTTTAATCCAAATTCACAATAATGTATTGGAATTTGAATTGAAGTTTTTTTAGGTAATAAAATATCTACATTTTCTATTTTTTGTTGATTAATTATTGATAATAATGCGGCTTTAGCTGCAGCAGTTGCTGAGCTTCCAGTAGTGTAACCTGTTCTTAGATTCACCTTTTCTTCTCCCACACCTGTTGTATTCGTTTTAGTGTATTAATTCTTGTTTGCTTAATATTCAAAATCTTCTAAATAGATTTAAAATTAAAAATAACTTGGGGTTTCTATGGTTAAAAATAATCAAATTGTTGTTACTGGGGCAAATGGATTTGTTGCAAGAAATCTTAGAAAACACCTATCTGAAAAAAATATTAAATTAATTTCAATATCCAGAAATGATTTTAAACAATTTAAAAATGAGATGAAAATTGTTTCAAAAAATTATAATGAAAAAGAGATTCTTTCAAAAATTAAAAATTCAGTTGCATTGATTCATCTTGTTGGAATTGGAAAACAATCCATCAAAACTGATTATAATATGGTAAATGTTGAATTTACAAAGCATATTCTAAATTTGAGTAAAAAAGCAAAAATTACTAAATTTATTTTTACAAGTGGTCTTGGTGTTTCTCCTAATACTTCATCAGGATATTTTATTTCTAAATATAAAGCAGAACAACTAATTGTAAATTCTGGACTAGATTATACAATTTTTAGACCATCCTATATAGTTGGAAAAAATGATCTATTCACAAAATACCTGAAAAAACAAATTAAAAAAGGTAAAATTGAGATTCCAGGATCTGGAAATTATTCAATTCAACCAATTTACATTAAAGACGTAGTGCAAATTCTTTTTCAATCAACTCTTCAACCAAAATTTAGAAATAAAATTATTGATCTTGTTGGTCCAGATTATATTACTTTTGAGCAATATGTTAGACTTTTTTCTAAAGGAACTAAAATAAACATAAAAAAAATTAATCTGGAAGATGCTTATCATAATGCAATAACTAATTCCAAGTCTGATTTTGGAGTTGATGATCTAAATATCTTAATTGGTAATTTTAAAGGAAATCATAATAAATTAAAAAAAATAACTGAAATAAAATTTCAATCAATTATTGAATTATTAAAGACCCGCAGATTTCTTTAATATTTCTGCCTTGTCTGTTTTTTCCCAAGTAAATTCAGGTTCATTTCTTCCAAAATGACCATATGATGCAGTTTTTTTGTAAATTGGTCGCTTCAAATCTAATTGTGAGATAATCCCTGTTGGTTTCATATCGAAATTCTTTCTAACTAGTTCTTCAATCTGATTTTCTGGAATTTTATTTGTTCCAAAAGTATTAACATAAAGTGACACTGGTTCAGCTACTCCTATTGCATATGCAAGTTGTACCTCACATCTGTCAGCTAAGCCTGATGCAACAAGATTTTTTGCAATGTATCTGGACATATAACATGCAGATCTATCTACCTTAGAAGGATCTTTTCCTGAAAAAGCTCCTCCTCCATGTCTTCCAAATCCACCATAAGTATCAACAATAATTTTTCTTCCTGTTAAGCCTGCATCTCCATGTGGACCACCAATTACAAATTTTCCAGTAGGATTTATGTGAATTTTGATTTCATCATTCCAAAGATCACCTAAAACTGGTTTGATTACTTTATCAATAATCCCTCTTGTAATCTCCTCTTGAGAAATCTCTGGAGCATGTTGTGTTGAAACTACAACTGTTTCAATCTTTGTTGGTTTGTTATCTTCATATCTTACAGATACCTGTGATTTACCATCTGGTCTAACCCATGGTAACGTTTTATCTCTTCTAACTTGTGATAATTTTTGAATAAGTTTGTGTGCTAATAAAATTGGCATAGGCATTAATTCTTTAGTTTCGTTTGTAGCATAACCAAACATTAATCCTTGATCTCCTGCACCTTGTTCTTTCTCCTCAGTAGCTGTTACACCTTGACTAATATCTGGACTTTGTGAATGCAATCTTAAATTAACTTGACAAGTATCTGCATCAAACATCAAGTCTTTGTTATCATAGCCAATTTCTCTAATTGTTTTTCTAACTAATTCTTCTTGAGCTTTTTGATCAAAATCTGCTTTAGATGTAACCTCTCCAGACACTGCTACAAAATCTGTAGTTACCATTGTTTCAACTGCTACTCTTGAATCTGGGTCTTGTTTGAGATATTCATCTAAGAATGCATCAGAAATGTTATCACATACTTTGTCTGGATGTCCTTCTGTTACTGATTCTGATGTAAATAAGAAATTATTAGTCATAAAACCACTACTGACTAGAGATCATTTTCTAGTTTGATGAATAACACATTATTGCCTCTTACAATTACTCTACCATAATTTGCAATTGTTTTACCATCATGCAGTTCTTCAGCATCAGTCATAATCAAATTCATGTATGAATCAACATTATCCATTTTCCCTTTGTATTCTACTTCATTTTTCAGTCTTACAGTAACTTTCTTTTTCGTACTTTTTTGAAGAGTTGTTAAAGGTCTTTTTGCACTATTTGGTTGAGACACTAATTGTTCACTTGTCTTGCAACCTTTTTCTCTGGCATAAAAGCCTTGCCTCCTTTATGAAAATTGAAATTCTTTAAATTTTTTCTTTTTTTTCTAATAATTATACAAATGATCTCTACTGGTTTACAAAAATTGGATAAATTTTTGGCAGGAGGAATTCCTGATGGTGTGATCGTAGATATTTTTGGTGCAAATGGTACAGGTAAAACCCAACTATTATTACAATTATCAGTAAATTCAATTAAAAATGGTGGAAATGTTCTGTATTTGGACACAACAGGTGAATTCAGACCTGAACGAATACTGGAAATTCAAAAACAATCTGAAAAACAATTAAATTTTCTAGAACGAATTACAGTATCTAGAATAACAAACACCTCAGAACAAATAAAATCTATACAAAATCTTGAAAGTACTGATTTCTCTTTAATTGTAATTGATAATGTAACTGATTTGTTTTCATATGAATATCAAAAAGATGAATCCACTTTTGAAAAAAATTCATTATTTATGAAATACATGCATGAATTATCAAAATTTGCAATTACAAAAAAAATTCCTATTGTTGTTACTAATATGATTAGAACAATAGAAGGTAAAGAAGTAGAAAATATGAAAAGTGCCATTGATCCTTTTACTCACATCAAAATTCAACTTTCTAAAAATTCATCAAAATTTAAAGGAATAATTTATTGGGCATTAAACAAAGAATACTTTTCTTACAAAATACATGTTTCAGGATTATCTGACTATTCTGAAGATATTTAACGGTCAATCATGAAGTTTACCAATGGCAGCAATTTATGATTCAATTCCAATAATTACTTTAGTTTTATTTGCACTTGGACTAGTAGGTATTATGATTTATGAAAGATCAAGATCAAAATCCACAGAC
Source organism: Candidatus Nitrosopumilus sp. (assembly GCA_028439805.1). Lineage (GTDB taxonomy): Archaea > Thermoproteota > Nitrososphaeria > Nitrososphaerales > Nitrosopumilaceae > Nitrosopumilus. The sequence goes on from JAMHKW010000006.1 coordinate 12,022, forward strand.
AAAACAGATTCTTGAATCTCTGTTTGAGAAATTTGGATTTTCTAAACTAACTGAAATTCAGAAAAAAGCTTCTCCAATTATTTTACAAAAAAAAGATTGTCTTGTAATTGCTCCTACAGGTTCAGGAAAAACTGAATGTTCTGTAATTCCAATCTTTTCTCTTTTAAAAAATTCAAAAAAGAGTGGAAAAATAAAAATTATTTACATCACTCCTTTACGTGCATTAAACCGCGATGTATTTCGAAGAATTACAAAATATGCACATGAAAATGAATTATCTATTGAAATTAGGCATGGAGATACTTCTCAAAAAGATAGAAAAAAAATCAGAGATAACCCTCCAGACATTCTAATTACAACACCTGAAACCCTTGTAATTCTATTAACACAAATCAAAATGCTAGATGCATTATCTGATTTGGAATGGGTTGTAATTGATGAAGTTCATGAATTACTGGCTAGTGAAAGAGGTTCTCAATTATCACTAAGCATTGAAAGATTAGAATTTAATTCTAAATACCCTCTTACAAAAATAGGATTATCTGCTACCGTTGGAAATTTTGAAGAAGCAGGAAAATTTGTTGTAGGCACCAAAAGAAAATGTGCGATTATTAGAGATAAATCAGTAAGGAAATATGATGTAGAAATAAAGTATGTTGAAGGAACAATCTCTGATGTTGCAGAAAAAATAATTGAATATGTCTTAGAACTGGATTTGGATTCTCCAATACTACTATTTACTAATACTAGAGGTGAAGCAGAATTTTTAGCTTCAATTTTAAAAGAAAAATCATCTATAGCCATTGAATTACACCATGGATCTCTATCAAAAGAAGTTAGAGAAGAAACTGAACTTACTTTACGAGAAGGAAAACGAGGTATTGTTGTATGTACATCTTCACTAGAATTAGGATTAGATATTGGTTCAGTTGAATTAGTAATTCATTATGGCTCTCCTAGACAAGTATCAAAATTAATTCAAAGAATAGGAAGAAGTAGACATAATCGAGATGCATCAGCCAAAGGTCTTATTATAACAAATAATTCTGATGATGAATTTGAAGCACGAGCTATACTTGAGCGTATTCAAGAAGGTTCAATTGAAGAACAAAAAATCCATGATGGTTCTCTTGATGTTTTGGCTCATCATTTAGTTGGATTATCAATGCAGAGTGGAGAGATTACAGTTGAGAATGCCTTTGAATTGGTAACAAAAGCTTACCCGTTTCGAAATTTGCAACTAGAAGAATTAGTTGAAGTATTAGATTTACTTGATTCAAACTATCTGATTTTTTTTGATAGAACAAAAATGACTTTTTGGAAGAAAGGGCGTGCTTTCAAATATTATTTTGAGAATCTTTCAACAATTCCTGATATTCTCAAATTCAAAGTCTTTGATAGTGTTGGAAAAAAAATCATTGGTTCATTAGATCAAAGATTCGTAGGTGATTTTGGAGATTCTGGTAATATTTTTGTACTAAAAGGCTCGCAATGGAGAATACTAAATGTAGATGAAAAATCATTCACTGTGAATGTTGAACCATTTAGAGGAGGAGGAATTACTGTTCCATATTGGGAAGGTGAAAGTATCCCAATTGATTATAATACTGCACAAAAAGTAGGAACTTTTCGTACACGAGTAAAAAATGGTTCTGTAAAATTAATCAATAAAACAATTGAAAAATTAAATTTTGATATTCCAGATGAAGATCATATTGTTATTGAATCAAGTAAATCACAAGGTTCAATTGTAATCCATTCTTGTTTTGGCACAAAAATTAATTCTACTCTATCAACTTTACTTTCTTCCATGCTATCTTCTCTATTAGGTTCAATTGTTGACTCTCGTTCAGATGGATATCGAATTGTTTTATCTTCTAGATCACGAATTTCTGAAAAACTTTGTATTGAAGTTCTAAACGATGACTATGATCTTTATTCAATAGTTACTGCTTCTTTAACTGGAACTCATAATGTTAATTGGAGAACATGGTGTGTTGCAAAAAAATTTGGAATAGTAGGACGTGGTGCAATTTATGAAAGAAAATCTGCCAGATTTTTATATGAACGTTATTCAAAAACTCCACTTGTACATGAAGCATTAAGAGAATTGTTTCATGATAAATATGATTTAAAAAATTCTGAAACAATACTTAACAAAATACGTGAAAATAAAATTTCTGTTAAATGGTTAGAAGTTGATACCTTTTCAAAATTAGCAGAACCAATTTTAGATCATACTGCAAAATATTATGCAGCTCCAGCAAATCTTGATAAAGGAATTATTGATCTTGTCAAAGCAAGACTTGCAAAGACTAAACATCGTTTAATTTGTGCTAGGTGTGGAAAATGGGAACGTGTAGTAGAAACTAATGAAGTCAAAGGTGTCTTGATATGCCCATACTGTAAAGCCAGACAAATTACTGCCACTTATTATTCTGATTATGATTTACAAAAAATCATTCAAAAAAAATATGTAGGAAAAAAATTATCTTCAGATGAAAAACACAAATTTGAGCGTGCATGGAAGGTCTCCTCTTTAATAGGAAATTTTGGTAAGACTGCTATTACTGTATTATCTGGTTATGGTGTTGGAGCAGATACTGCTGCAAGAATATTGAGAAATATGGTGGATGACGAATATCTATTCAAGCAAATCTATGAAGCTGAGAGACAATATGTTGTAACAAGAGGTTTTTGGGATTCTTAATTTTTCTTTGTAATTTTAGAAAATGCTGTTAGAAATAGCTCTATTCTACCTTCAAGTCCTGCTTTAGCATTTAATCCTGTGATTGATACTATTTCTCCTAACTCACATTTGTCAATTATCCTTGCTTGATTTCTCCAACCTTTCACCCAAATTTGACCTGTGTCATCTTCCACAAACATTTCTGATAGTGCTATTGATTCTCCAGATTTGGTTTGAACTTCGCGTCTTTCAGGAACTTTTAATATTATAGATTCAATACAATAACTTCCATCTACTTTTACGTCATTAATTTTTGTTCTAAGTTGAGATAATGATGGAATTGATTCATCATTATCTAATTTTCTTACAAAAGAATTTTCATCAAGTGTAATTGAATTTCCATATGCTTTTGATGGCATGCATTCTATTACATCTCCTTCTACACAAACACTAGTAGAATTTGCAAAATCACTAATGTTGTATACGTTCTTTTTATTATCAACAGCTAAAATCATTTTTTTACCATTTTCTGTTTCTGATATTGTAAGAACTCTTGCAATTACTGGTTCTGCTTCTTTTCCTCCTTCAATCTCAATTATAGTTGCATCATTACCATGAATTTCTAATCCTTGATTTCCTGATTTCACTTTAACTCCAAGTAATCTTACTTTGGCTGATTGTGAAATTATATTTGGAATAGATGATTCATCTTTTCCCCATAAAACAACTCTCATTACATTATCTCCTTTTCCTTTTAGCCTCATTCTAAGGGCTTTTCCAGGTTTACCACGAGAATTTGTGAACTCCATCCCACTAATTACACCATCAATCATTCCTGAAATTACAAGATCTTTTTGTCCTTCTTGTAATTCACTAACATCTTTTGTAATACTATCTATGGTTGGAATATCACTTTTTGTATCTGTAGTTTCAATATTTGATCCGGATCCAATGTTTATTGTTGGTGAACCATCAAGATCAGATTTAACATATGCTTTGAGAATTTTAATTAGATCTCCTGGTTTTAGATTTTCAATTCCAGGTAAATTTGCTTTTTCATCCCATAACTTTACACTAGCAGTAGAATTTGTGTCATATACTGTCATTGTTCTTAGGAAAAATGGTGAACCATCTTTTCTTGAAAATTCTTTTGCTGGTGAAAGATTCAAAACTCTTGTTTCTAAAGAAATTTCTTTTGCCCCTGCATATAGATCCTTTAACTCCATTTCAATTTTTAGTGGTTCTGATAAGGTCACCCCATAATCAGATGCTATCAAAAATAACGCTCCTTGATCTGTCAAATATCCTGCACCAATTTTTTCTTTTTTTTGCTTGATCTGTTCTTCAATACTCTCTTTTGTTAGTTCAGGTTTTTGCTCAAGTAATTTATTCATGAGATTTTCTAATTCTGACAAATCATTGTTGGTAAACTTGTTCTATTAATAAAAATTTCATTAGTCTGTTAAAATCATTCTGCAAAAAAATGATCGCTTTATCATGTCTTTTGAGCTCAAAATTTCCAAGTCTATAGTTTTCTACATGATTTTACTACATTAATTCAAATCTTCCTAAATCTATCTTAAATTAACTCAATTAACTAAATTAGTGGGACGATCGCAGTTGTGTTATGTCATGCATTAACGTTAACCATCTGTCAAAATCATATGGTTCAGTAAAAGCTGTAGATGATCTTGTATTATCAGTAAAAACAGGTAAAGTTTTTGGATTTTTAGGCCCTAATGGGGCTGGCAAATCAACTACAATCAAACTTCTTACTACTCTTATTCCTCCTTCAAGTGGTTCTCTTTCAATTTTAGGCATAAATGCTGTAGAAAATCCACTTCAAGTTCGTCATAAAATAGGAGTTGTTTTACAGCAACCAAGCTATGAACCTACCTTATCTGTAGAAAAATCTCTTGATAAATATGGAATGATGTGGAATATTCCAAGAACTGAACGTAAAACTAGAATGGAGCAACTTTTGAAAGATTTTGACCTAGTTGAAATTCGTAAAAAAAGAAATGAAGATCTTTCAATTGGTCAACGAAGAAGAGTCCAAGTTGCACGTGAATTTATGCATGATATGGAATTGTTGTTTTTAGATGAACCTACTGCTGGTTTAGATCCAAGTGCTAGAAGAAAATTGTTGGATTATTTAAAAAATAAAGTAAAAACAGGATTAACAATTTTTTATACAACACACATTCTAACTGAAGCTGAATATCTTTGTGATGAAATAGCAATAATTGATAAGGGAAAAATAATTACTATTGATTCTCCTGATGCTTTAAAGAATAGATTTGGAAAAGAAAAAACTATAAAAATCCATTTATTAGAAAAACAATCTGAAATTACTTCTCTTTTATCTGGAATCCCAGACTGTAAAATTGATTTTGAAAGTGGAACTAATATAATAATTCATTCAGAACAATCAGAATTAGTGTTATTACAAATATTGAAAATATTAAATGATAACGCAATAGACATTGAAGATCTATCTGCAGTTCCAACAAATCTAGAAGAAATCTTTTTGAATATGGTGAAAGAAAATGCATCCAATAATTAGATTAGTTAATAGAAATCTAACAATTTCCCTTAATCCTGGGTTTTTAATTTGGCAAGTAATTTTTCCTTTAATCTATATTTTTGTTGCAGGTTTTGCGTATGCACCATTAATCAATGACGTTCCTTTTGGTACTAAAGATCTTGACTATCCAGCATTTTTGGCATCAGGTATGATTGGATTTAATATTATGAATAGTACACTAATTTCTGGTATTCTTATTTGGAATGATAGAAGACATGGCATGTTTGAACAAATCATGTCAGGGCCATTTACTAGAAGTCATTATATTCTTAGCAATATCTGCACTATAGGCATAATTGGATTAGTAAGCGCATCTTTGATAGCCGTAGTTGGATATCCGGTATTTTTTGAATCAGTGGAATTTTCATTTATTACAATTCCAATAATTATTTTTGGTGCAATTACTGGATCTGTATTATTTGGCTCACTAGCATCAATAATTTCTACTAGATTACGCTCAAGTGAGGGATTTAATGTAATTATTAATACTGTTTTTCTATTCTTTGCTTTTGTTAGTACCGCATTTTATCCAGCTGATGGGGCTCCAGAGCCATTACGTACCGCATTTTATCTAAATCCATTGACTTATCTTGTAGATGTAATTAGAGCAGGAATTTTTGGAACCATCACAGAATTTGTAATTTATGAAATGATAATTCTTGTAGGGATTGCATCTGTTCTCTTTGTTATTGCATCAAAATTATTAACAAGACTAGACTTTTAGAAATTAGAACTATTTTTTGAATTTTTCATATGCTTCATTAATTTTTTTAATTATGTCTATATTTTCATTTTCTATTAAACTTAGATTTGGAATTACACAATGTCCTTCAATAACACCTGGGTACATTTTTGGTCTGTTTCCTAAATTTCCATGAATTTCATCAGCAAATTTCCACATTTCATCAAAATCAATACCTTCTTTTTTACAAATCATTTTTGTAATTTGAGCATAATTAATTAACCATCCATAATATGTTGTATCAACTAATATTTTTGCAAACTCTGCAGTTTTAGTATTTGACATCCATTCTACTTTTTGAAATCTTTTTTCTAAGTCTAATTTTATTTCTGGAACTAATTGTTTATTTTCTGTTGCAAAAAATTTAGTATATTTTTTAATGTCTTCTAAAAATCTACTATGTACTCCACGTATTGGTGAAAATAAAATTGGAACTTTAAATTTTTCTTGGATTTGTTTTGTGGTTCCTGGTTTAACAGTTGAATGAATTATAATTGCTTTCAAACCTTCAATCTTATTGATCCAATTTAATGTAATATCTACAAACTCTGTTAATTCACCTGGAAAACATACATGAAGATATTCAGGATTTTCTATTGTAGAGTCCTCTGAATAATTTTTACATTTTGAATCATCAATGTCAATTCCAATACAATCAAACTTTCTTTCAGTAAGTAAGTTAAACAGAGTTTTTCCTACCTCACCCATGCCCAAAATAACATCTGTCATGTATCTAATTCATTATTCTATCCATATTATATTCATGTAACAATATTATTCATTTTTTAAATAAAGTAGCCCGGGCCAGACTCGAACTGGCGTCACGGGCTTCAAAGGCCCATATGCTTGACCGCTACACTACCGGGCTGCTAAACCGAGCACTCCACTTCCCTTAATGAACTTTTTATTTCAATTTGTCCCTAATGGCATAATCTAAAATTATTGTTTTAGCACATTAATTAATTTTTGAATAGGATCTTCCATCTTGACTGTAATTTTCTTTACTCTTTTTTGATGTTCTCTATTAGATGTTGTAACAATTTTTTTGATATAATTACAAATTTTCACTGGATTTGTTTCTCTTTTTACTAGATGTTTTTTTACTAGATAACTCTCTATGATATTTGGAACAGCATTGTAGGAAATAGTAGGAATTCCTAATAATGCAGATTCTGCCGTCATAGTTCCACCAGATCCAATAAAAATATCAGTATTGTTTAACAGATGCTTTCCATCAAATGACATTTTAACAATTTTAGCTTTTTTACCAAACTTTTTTTGAAGATCTTGAATTTGCTTAGTGTATCTACCTAAAATTACAATATTTTCTTTATCATACTCCTTTACAATTTGTTTAATAATTGGAATTATTTTACTTGATTTTGATGCATATGATGCCTCTCTTTCTTCTACTCTAATCAAAATATTTTTTCTTTTATTATCTTTAAATGGTAATGATGCTTTTTGATCTATTTTTCTTTTGATAGTGACAATTGCATCTATTGCTTTGTATGAAATAATATCCTTCTTATCAATTCCATATCTGGAAAATTCATTTTTTGGGATAACATTTGGAACAAGTAATTTTTGAATTAAAGGTAATGTTAATCGCATAACTGCATCAGCATGTGGTGAATCACAAAATGCTACATGTTTTACTCCTAGACCAAATGAAATTCTTGCTGCTTCTGGAGAACAAAAACTAATTGTTATATCTGGTGAAAATGCCTTAATTTTTCCATAAATCTTCTGCATTCTATCCATACTGGCTTCAAGTTTAGCTTTCTTATCACCACCTCCGTGTTTTCCTACAAAAACAAGGCCAAAATTACGTATTTTTGCTAGTTTTACAACTTCTCTATATTCTCTAGAAGTACACAAAAAGTCGTGTTTTTTCCCTAATTTTTTAATTATTTGTTCAGAAAACAATAATTGTTTTGGTGTAAGAATATCTATCCATATTTTCAAGTAATTTTTATGATTACAGTTAGTTCAATAAGTTTTTCTTAGTCAATATACAGCTGTAAGTGTCATGGGGGGAGTAAAAGTTGTTGTTTATGGACTTAGTACAGAAGGATATGCAATTGCATCTCAAATGGCAATCAAAGGTGCTGATGTTTACATTATAGATGAATCAACTCCTTCAGCAATTTCACTTACAGCAGAAATAGCTAAAACTTACCCAAATGTTTCTTCTCTAAAAGAAGATGAACCATTGTTGGCAATGGAACCCATTGATGTATCTATTTCAAAAGCACAGTATCTTTTCTTTACTCCAAGAATTAGAAAAACAGGACAAGATACCAAAACTGAAATTCATTCTAAATTTAAGGATGCAGTGAAATCATTAAAGAAAAACAGCTCAGTTGTTTTCACCCTCCCAACAGGATTTGGAGGTAACAATGAAGTTATTTCATTACTAGAACATGTAACAGGACTTGAGGCTGGAAAACATATTTCATACTTTTATTATCCACTAGAAGATCTAACCCAACAACCAAATATTATTGGCTCTTTTAATGGAAAAGAAGATTCTAAATTATCTGACTTACTTACTATAGGTAAAAAAGAGAAAAGATTTGTTGCTATTTCATCATCTGAACATTTTCATGCCATTAAAATTCTATCTAGATTTTCTAGTTTATGCAGTATTTTAGAGGTGTGTAAATACGCACAAGATGAAATCACTAAAAATGATTTATCCTCTGATGATTTTCAGGAAATATTCCTTGATAATATGGTTAGTGGGCTGTTTGATGTGAAATCTTTAGGTTCCTCTTTTGAGGGTGCAAATAGTCTCATGTATCTAATTAATGGAAGTGTAAAAGGAATTGATGGGTACATCAAGAGATTAATTGATGAAATAAGAATGACCTTAAAGAAAAATGATCTTAAAGCTAGTAGAACAAAAATTGCATTATCCTGGACTCTTGATCAACATGCAATGCGTGGAGATAAAATTGAAATGTTGCAAAATTTAACCCTTAGATTACGTGATTACATAGGTGATGTAGAAGCTTACGAAGATCCAAATTTTGATCTTTTTCATAGTGATAAAACTACAATTGTTGTAGCATGTTCAAAAACTGATTTTGAACATATCAAAAAGACCAAACAAGGCTCTGATCTAATTGTTGTCAAAGCTAATCCTTTATGTGAAACTATTCAATAACACTTTAAATTACCTAAATTATTATTTTGTTTGATTTGTCAACTGAAAATAATTCTGACGAAATCCCTGTTGAAGTAGTATCTGAGAATGAACCTGTACTTGATGACTCTTCTGAAGATTCAACATCTACAGAAACAAGTGTTGCAGAACTATCAAAATTATTAGAATTAGAAAAACAAAAAGCATTAGAATATGAAGAAAAACTTAAACATGTTTTAGCAGACTTTCAAAATCTTAATAGAAAAACACAATCTGATATAGAAAATGGTGTTAATACTAAAGTTGACGAATTTGTATTAGATTTTTTAAAGATATATGATGATTTTATTAGAGCCAAAGAAGTTTTTTCTGAAAATAAAATTAATACTGATGGGCTAGACTCAATTTTAAAAAATATGGATTCATTATTGAAAAAATATCATGTTATTCCAATTGATGCCCTAGGAGAAATTTTTGATCCAAACCTTCATGAAGCAATATCTATTATTACTGATTCTGATTTAGATGATAACACAATTACAAAAGAGATCAGGAAAGGATATATTTCTCATGCGAGGGTTGTAAGACCTACGCTAGTAGAAATTTCAAAAAAAGGATGATGATAAAAAATGACTAAAATTATTGGAATTGATTTAGGAACAAGTAACTCTGCTGCTGCTGTTGTTATGGGTGGAAAACCAACAATCATTCCTGCTGCAGAAGGAGCTACTGTAGGTGGAAAAGCATTCCCATCAGTTGTGGCATTTTCTAAAGATGGTGAACTTCTAGTTGGTGAACCTGCACGAAGACAATCAGTAACAAATCCTGATAATACTATTGTTGCTGCCAAAAGAAAAATGGGTTCTGATTACACTTTTAAAATTCAAGGGAAAGAATACAAACCTCAACAAATTTCTTCATTTATTCTACAAAAGATCAAAAAAGATGCTGAAGCATTTGTTGGTGAACCTGTGGAGAAAGCAGTAATTACAGTTCCAGCATACTTTGATGATAATCAACGTCAAGCAACTAAAGATGCAGGAACAATTGCCGGTCTTGATGTTGTTAGAATTATCAATGAACCAACAGCAGCATCATTAGCATTTGGATTAGATAAAACAAAAGAAGATATGAAAATTCTTGTATTTGATTTTGGTGGAGGTACATTAGATGTTACTATAATGGAAATGGGTGGAGGTGTCTTTGAAGTAATGAGTACATCTGGAGATACTCAGTTAGGTGGTACTGACATGGATAAAATTCTGATTGATTTCATTGTTGATGAATTCAAGAAAAAAGAAGGTATTGATCTTACTCAAGACTCAACTGCCATGACAAGAATCAGAGAAGCTGCTGAAAAAGCAAAAATTGAATTATCAACTGTTATGGAAACTGATATTAATTTACCATTTATTGCACAAGATCCGTCAAGTGGTGCTAAAAATCTTGAATTAAGACTTACTAGATCTAAGCTAGATGAATTAATTGGATCAATCATTGAAAGATGTAAGCCTTCTATACTAAAAGCACTTGAAGATGCAAAACTCACTAATTCTGATATTAATAAAATCGTCATGGTTGGGGGTCCAACAAGAATTCCATTAGTCAAAAAATTTGTAAGTGAAGTTGTTGGTAAAGAGGCTGAATCTGGAGTTGATCCTATGGAGGCAGTAGCAATGGGAGCAGCAATACAGGCAGGAATTATAGCTGGTGATGTTGCTAGTGATATAGTATTACTTGATGTTACTCCACTTACATTAGGAATTGAAACTTTGGGTGGAGTTAGAGAACCATTAATTGAAAGAAATACTACTATTCCAACTTCAAAGAGTAAAGTCTTCACAACTGCAGCTGATAATCAGACAGCTGTAACCATTCATGTTGTACAAGGTGAACGACCAATGGCAACTGATAATGTCTCCTTAGGGAGCTTTAATCTTACTGATTTACCACCAGCTCCAAGAGGCGTTCCTCAAATCGAAGTAAAATTTGACATTGATGCTAATGGAATAATTAATGTTACAGCAAAAGATCTTGGTACACAAAAAGAAGCAAAAATTACTATTGAATCTACATCAAAACTATCCAAAGAAGAAATTGAAAAATTAAAAGAAGATGCAGAAAAATTCTCTGATGAAGATAAAAAGAAGAAAGAAAAAATTGATCTTAAAAATGAAGCAGAAAGTTACATTTACACTACAGAAAAATTAGTTAACCACGATCTTAAAGATAAAATTTCTCAAGAGCAGGGAATAAAAATTACTGATGCTGTAAAAGAAGTTAGAGAAGTCTTAGATAAAGAACCTGATGAATTAAAACCTAAACTTGAAGTATTACAATCTTTAGTTAATGAGGTAACAACTGAACTTTACAAAAATGCTTCACCTCCACCAGGTGCTGAAGGACAACAAGGTGCAGGTGCTGAAGGACAACAAGGTGCAGGTGCTGAAGGACAACAAGGTGCAGGTGCTGAAGGACAACAAGGTGCAGATGATCAAAAAACAGAATCCTCTTCAACTGATGAAACAAAAACTAATTAATTTTTCAAATTCAATCATTTATACAACAATTATGATTAAGGAATGATCCATGTCTTCAAAGCGGGATTATTATGAAGTTTTAGGAGTTTCAAAATCATCTTCTATAGATGAACTCAAAAAACAGTATAGAAAATTGGCATTAAAATTCCATCCAGATCGTAATAAATCTTCAGATGCTCAAGAACATTTCAAAGAAATTTCTGAGGCATATGCTGTTCTTTCAGATTCTGAAAAAAGACAACTCTATGATCAACATGGACATGCAGGTGTAGATGGTAGATACAGCAGCGAAGATATTTTTCAAGGTGCCCGTGGAGATTTTAGTGATATATTTGGTCGTGGAGGCGGTGGATTTGATTCTATTTTTGAATCAATATTTGGTCGTGGAGGCGGTGGATTTGGTTCTAGTCAGCAACGTGGTTCTGATATTCTCTTTGAAACTTCAGTAACTTTAGAGGATGTTCTTCATGGAAAAAAAATGGAAATTGATCTTCAAAAACAAATTCAATGTGATATTTGTCATGGTTCTGGTTGTAAACCGGGAACTAACAAGAAGACATGTGCTACATGTAATGGCCAAGGACAAGTACGACAAACTCGTAACATGGGATTTGCTTCATTTGTAACAGCTGCATCATGTTCTACTTGTAGAGGTCATGGCTCTATTATTGAAACTCCTTGCACAGATTGTAAAGGTCAAGGTAAGAAAAAAGGTTCAAAAAAAGTTACTTTTGAAATTCCACCTGGAATTGATTCAGGTGATTATACTGTTCCAGAAGAAGGAAATGAAGTTGCTGGGGGTATCAATGGTGATTTAATTGTCAGAGTTAGAGTACAGCCTCATTCTAAATTCAATAGAGATGGAAAAGATATTTTCTATGATCATGATGTTTCAATGGTTGATGCTACATTAGGTTGTGAAATTATTGTTCCAACCTTAGAAGGTACAGAAAAAATTAAAGTTGATTCAGGTAGTCAACCAAATACTATAATCAAATTAAAAGGAAAAGGAGTTACGCACATCAATTCTAGAGGTAAAGGAGATCAATATGTTAGAATTGTAATTAACATTCCTAAAAAACTCAATAAACACCAAAAAAATCTTCTAGATGAATTTCAAAAAGCAAGTGACTGATTGATAAAAAATGAAAATTGCGTTAGATGTTGATGGTGTACTTGCAGATGTAATAAAATCTTGGCTAAATTACAACAATACAATCAGACCAAAAATTTCTAAAGATGATATCACTGATTGGGATTTTTGGAAGAAATTCCAAATTAACCGATATGATTTTTACTCTGAGTTAAGTTCATGCTGGAAAAATTGGAGTTCTATTCCACCTACTGAAGAAAATTTATCATCTATTACAAAAAATCTTACAAATATGGGTCAAGTAGATATTGTTACTGCAAGAGAGCGTTCTACTGATTCTTTTGTAAAAAATTGGCTTGATCATCATAGCATATCATATGATAATTATGTATCCGTAATTGATGGACCAATGAAAGCTGATTTAGATTATGATGTATTTATTGACGATTCACCTCTAAATGCATTAAAAATTCTTCAACATAATAAAAAAATGATTTTATATTCACAACCATGGAATAAACATATTTCAGAAAATCGAATACATAGAATTACAAATCTTTCAGAGGCAGTTGAAAAAATAAAACTAAATTAATCTTTTACAAACTTTCTAAGATTAACCTGGTGTCCATTTCTTACATGAGCAACATGAGTTGTTTTTAATAATTCCTCAATTTTACTTTCATTGTAGAATTTAATATTATATCGTCCCAATACTTTTTTACAATTTGTACAATATACTTCTCTAAATTCCATTTTCTCACTTAGTTAATTGATGTATTTGTTTTATGTATAATAAAGAAACTTATTTCAGATTTCAAAAATTTACAATGCGGGAGTCGCCCAGCCTGGTCAACGGCGTAAGGTTCAGATCCTTATCTTCTAGGAGTTCGTGGGTTCAAATCCCACTTCCCGCATTACAATCAGATACTTGATAATTTTTTATTGATATTTTTTAAAAGAAGATTATTTATCATTTCACCAGAGGCCTTACCCCTTAATTCCTTCATTGCAATTCCCATAAGTGGTCCAACTGCTCTTTCTTTTTGATTTTTAATGATTTCTTGATTCTTTTCTATTATATTTTCAATAATTTTCTCTAATTCTGATTCATCAACAATCTTCATTGAAGTATTTTTTATTGCATCCTCTATTGTTTGTGATTTTCCAGCCATGATGTTTTCAAATATTATCTCAATTGATTCCTTTGCAATTTTTCCTTCTTCTAATAACTGAAATGCTTTTACAATATCCCCATTTTGTAATAAATTAGAATTTAATCCGCTTCTCTCCAAATTAGTAATTGTAGAGCAAAGAACTGATGCAACAAATGTGGGATTAGTTTTAGTCATCTCAACAATTTTTTCAAATAATTCTATGTATCGTGAATCAAAAATCTGTTCTGTTAGTTGTGAATTAATTTCGTACTTTGTTTGTAATGTTTTAATAGATTCATCCCATGATTTTGGAATGTTTTTTTCTGCATCTTCTAATTCTTCTTTTGATATTAAGATTGGAGGGATATCTGTTTCAGGATACATTCTTGCAGCACCAGGTCTAGGTCTAAGAAATTTTGTTTCGCCTGCTTGAGTAGCTAATCGTGTATCAATTGGTATGCCTTTATTTTTGATATGTTCAATTCTTAAAATTATTTGATTAACAATAGTATGGATTTTTTCTTCAGGAATAGCTAATATCAAAAATCCATCATTCTCATTAATTTTTAGAAATTCTTTTAAATTTTCTAGATCAGATTCTTCTACTCCATAATTAGGTAATTCATCTGAATGAAAAACACCACCTAATCCAAAAAATCGTACTAATTCTGCAACTTCTTTTCCTAATCTTATATTTTCATATGGTGAATATCCAAATATTCCAGCCATATTTTTAAAAGATATTGCAAAAATTTTCTGATTTTTCTTTATAGCATTTTGAATAATCTTTGATTTACATTTTAAAAATAATTCTGTGATGTCTTTTCTATCCTCTTTATCATTATGTATCCAATTTTTCTTTTGTAATTCTTTAGATATTTTTAGTAATCCATGTTGTCTTTTTGCTTCGTATTCTACAACTTTTTCTAATTGTTCTAGTTGTTGTACCCCTTTTACTTCAATAACAACTCCTCCTTCTTTAATTGATACATTAACATCTTGTCGAATTGAACCTAAACCTCTCTTAACTTTTTTAGTGCTTCTCAAAATTCTTCCTAAGGATAATGCAATTTTTTTGATTTCTTCTGGTTTTACTTCAAAAGGCTCTGTTGCAATTTCAACTAAAGGTATGCCAAGACGTTCTAAACCATATTTTCTAATCGAACCTTGATCTCCTAGAATTTTTGCAGCATCTTCTTCAAGACAAATTGATTGAATTCCTATCTTTGTTCCTTCAACATCATAAAATCCACCTTGTGAAATTAACATTGTACGTTGAAATCCAGTTGTATTAGAACCATCAACAACTGTTTTTCTCATAGGATAAATCTCACTAAAAATATTTGATTTTAATGCAGAAGCAATGATTAATGCAATTTTTTTTGCGTCTTCATCTAATTCATGTGGTGGTTCTTCATCTTGTTCTACTAAGCAACTGCTTTTTGGATTAGCATAATACATTATTGTTTTTGATTTAGATTTTTCAAACAGGACGGCAGGATCAAATTCCCCTAATTCACTTTTTGATGCTCGTAATTTTCTCTGAAACTTTGTAAAATATTCCTCTGATTCTAATGGTGTACAATTACAAAATAATTTCTTGTTAGTTGCTAATTGTTGATGAATTTCAAGTCCAACTTTTACTCCAACATCACTTATGGAAAATTCTGACATACTATTCTCTCTAACTTGACAATTCCGATGCAATATTTTCAAGCATAATTTTCTTTATTTCTTCCTCCCTCTGAAAATTTCCCATTGCCCACATTGCTTTTACTAATGCCACTTCTGGAATCATATTTTCTAGTGGAATTATGCCTAAATCAAGTAAATCTCGTCCACTTTCATATACTGTCATTCTAACTCTA
>JAMHKW010000060.1:0-6995 GCA_028439805.1 Candidatus Nitrosopumilus sp.
TGGTCTGCTATTGAATCAAAAACTTTCTTGAATTTTTCAAAAACTTCTTTTTTACCTGATATCATCATGATTAACTTTCCATCTATTGCAACATTTGGTCCACCCATTACAGGAATTTCCAAATAATCTATTCCATTTGAAATGACTCTTTCTGAAATCTTTTTTGTTGAATTTGGATTAACTGTACTCATATCTGCAATACACATTCCCTCATGTTTTCCTAACATTATTCCTGAATCCCCAAAAATTACTTCATTTACTGCATCTCCATCCTTTACTATTGTTATTATTAAATCTGAATTTTCTGCAACACGTTTTGGCGATTCAACAATTACTGCACCTTTTTCTTTAAGATTTTCAGTTTTTTCTTTAGTTCTGTTAAAAACTGTCACTTTATACCCGACATCAAGTAAATGCAATCCTACCGCTTCTCCTAACATTCCTGTTCCGACAATTCCAATTTTCATTATCTCCTTTCCTCTTCTACTAGTTTCCAATTATCTTTACCAATTCTCGCCACAGTAAATTTCAAATGACCTATAATTCTATCCCCTTTTCTAACCATTGCAAAATCTGATTTCTTTGTACTGTAAATTTTTTCTTTTGCTTTGTATCCTCCTTCTATAACTTTGACTTTAAATTTTTTACTTGCTTTTACAATTAAATTTCTCGCATTTTTGACATCACCCATCCATGAAAACATTTCAAATACTCCAAAATTTTCTGTCTTTATAACATAATCATACAATCTAGCTTCAAATTTCATCTTGCGTTTTTTTGCTTCTTCGTTCATCCATTGTACCATTTTCTGCACCAAAAGTTTCTGATTCCCCCATATGATTATTCTATTTGTTAACTATACATGAAGTTATCTGGGTGGTCCCCACGTCTCTTCGATAATGGTTTTTCCATCTTTAGTGAAAACAAAATATTTTTTTCCACATCTAAAACACTGCCAGACAAATTTTCCTTCTATTTTTTTTTGATATTGCATAGGTAGAAAACATGTGGTACAATCAAGTGATTCTGGTATATCCTTAGAGTTGATTACAGGTAATTCCTTTTTATTTTGTTCTTCCATCATATTCCTAACTACGATTTTTAGATATAGATATCTAATTGGTGTAAAAATACTCTTTTTCTATCTATTCTATATAGGAAACATTCTATCGATTAATTCCAAAATAGTACAATGATAGATTACTTGTGATCATTATTATATTCAAAAATCAAAAAAAAAGTGAATCTCATGACTGTTAAATCATCATATCACTCTACAAATCCTGAAATTCAGATTCTAAATGAACAGTCAAAAAAATACGCTGATCAAATCATGGAAATTGTCGATGAGGTTCAAAAAGTCATCGTTGGACAAGAACAAGTAATAAAAAAACTGGTGATTGCAATGATGGCAGATGGACATGTTCTCTTAGAAGGAGTACCTGGGTTAGCTAAAACCAAAATGGTTGATACATTATCTAAAACACTCAGTGCAAATTTTTGTCGAATTCAATTTACTCCTGATTTACTTCCTGCTGATATTGTTGGAACAAAAATTTATGACAATAAAAAAGAAAAATTTCTTACAGAAAAAGGACCTATTTTTAGTAATTTAATACTTGCAGATGAAATTAATCGTGCACCACCAAAAGTTCAATCTGCATTACTTGAAGCAATGCAAGAAAGACAAGTTAGTATACACGGTGATACATACGAAATTGAAAAACCATTTCTAGTTCTTGCAACACAAAATCCAATTGAGAGTGAGGGAACATATAGATTGCCTGAAGCACAAATTGATAGATTTGCATTAAAACTAATAATTGATTATCCATCCAAAGACAATGAAAAGTTAATTATCCAACGTAATACTCAAGAAAATAAACCATCTGCTAATAATATTGTATCAAAAAAAGTTATTCTTGAAATACAAAAATTTGTACAAAAAATTTATGCTGATGAAAAAATTGAAGAATATGTATCCAGTATTGTTGATGCAACTAGAAATCCAAAAAATTATGATCTTGAACTAGATGAAGTAATAGAATTTGGTGCATCCCCTCGTGCATCAATCTGGTTAATTCTTGCAGCAAAAGCAAATGCATTACTTGCGGGAAGAGGTTTTGTTATACCTGAAGATATTAAATCAATTGCACATGATGTATTACGTCATAGAATTATTCTTACCTTTGAAGCAGAAGCTGAAGGTAATACTTCTGATTATTTGATTGATAAAATATTAGAAAAAATACGTGCACCATAGAATTCCATTGTCTGAAATTAAAGATCTATTAAAACGAATTCGAGAATTGGAACTCAAAACAAAAGGATTGGTGGACGGTATGATGGCAGGTAGCTACAAATCAAAAATTCGTGGTAGAGGAATTGAATTTTCAGAAGTTCGTGAATATGTTCTAGGGGATGATGTGAGACATATTGATTGGAATGTAACTGCTCGTACGAATAAATTACACGTAAAAGAGTTCGTTGAAGAGCGCGATCTACGTGTATATGTCATTTTTGACTATTCTGCAAGTAATGAATTTGGTTTTCAAAAAAGCAAAAAATCAATCGGTCATGAAATTGCAGCATCCATCATATTTTCTGCAATGAAAAATAATGATAGTATTGGTCTTGGAATATTTACTGATTCACTTGAACAATTTATTCCTGCAAGAAAAGGACGAAAACATAGTCTTACTTTACTAAGAACATTACTAAGTCACAAAACAAAAAGTAAACAAACAGATATTGAAACTTCATTATTGCAATTACATCATATTTTAGGTCAGCATAGTATAATTTTTATAATTTCGGATTACATTTCTCCAAATTTTTTACGTCCATTAAAGTTTCTTAAAAATCGTCATGATGTAATTTTGATAAATTTATCTGACATACGTGAATCTCAATTACCTGATATTGGGTATACTATGTTAGAAGACATGGAGTCTGGTGAACAATTACTAGTTAATACTTCTGATGTAACATTTAGAGAATCTTTCACAAAAAATTCATTAGAAAACTCTGAAAAGATCAAAAATGATATCACAAAATTAAAAGTAGAAATGGTAGATGTATCAGAACAAATTCCTTTTGATATGGCATTAAGACAATTTTTCAATCAACGGATGAGGCGATAGATAATGGATTATGAATTTGGATATTGGTATGTTTTATTGGCACTATTCGTGTTACCTGGATTTTATTACTTGTATAGATTTTATACAAAAACAAAAAAATCAAACTCATTAAAATTTAGTAATCTACAACTGGTTAAAAGCTCAATTTCCTCTCAATCACAAATAAGAAAACATCTTCCATTCATTTTGATACTAGTTGCAGTTAGTCTGATAATATTTGGTCTTGCAGATCCAAGAATTCCTCTTGAAAATGTACAAGAAGGTGTAAACGTGGTATTAGTTCTTGATGGATCTGGAAGTATGGCTGCAACTGATTATCCTCCAACACGATTAGAGTCTGCAAAAATTGCTGCAGAAATTTTGATAGATAATCTTGAACCAAATGATCATACTGGAATAATTTTATTTGAATCTGGTGCTACAACTGTTTCATATCTTACTCCGTTTAAACAAAAAACCATTGAAGATTTACACGCGATTAGACAAAGAGATGGCGCAACTGCAATAGGAGATGGTCTTGTTTTAGGCGTGGATATGGCAAATTCCATCCCTAACAAGAAAAAAGTTGTAATTTTGTTAAGTGACGGTGATCATAATGCGGGTGTTGTATCACCAGATGAAGCAGTTCAATATGCACTTCAGAAAAAAATCCAAATTCATACAATTGGTATGGGTTCTGATGAGCCTGTGTTACTTGGAACCAATATCTATGGAAATCCTCTTTATGCAGAATTAAATGAAAAACAACTTATTGCTATAGCAACCACTGCAAATGGAAAATACTACAAATCTATTGATAATGATAGTCTTAATGAAATTTTTGAACAAATTACTGATGATATTGATAGAGAACTTGAACAAGTTAGTATTAAAGACTGGTTCTTTATTGCAGCAGCCATAATTCTAGCTGCCAATATTTACATTGTATACGGCAAGTATAGAATAGTGATCTAACTGTGAGAAAACTACTATACCTTTTCATCATATTGGGGTTAATTCCTCTTTTTGGCCTATCTGCATTTGGTGGAGGGGGGTTTGTAGCTGCTAAAAGCCCTGAAGTATTGACTACTGACTCTGGTTTCATCATTCAAAGCATAAATGAAGATGAAAATTCTGTTTTCATGCAACATATACTGATAAATGATTCTGGAACGCCGGTTAATGTTTCTGTTTCAAGTTATGCTAGTGCAAATTTTTTAAAAATAGATGAAACATGCAAATCTTTAACATTATTTACAAATCATGTTTTAGTTATTCCATACAGTCCTGTCAAAATTTCTGATCTTGGAAGATATGTCATGCTTCCAGCATTAGTTGAATTTGAGCATCCTGAAACTTTTGATCTACTTGAAATCTTTTTTGAAAAATATAGTTTATTACTAGATGATGGGGAAAATACTGGTTTCACAAATTCTATTGATTTTTCATGTGATGATGTATACACCTCAATGAATCCTAGATATGATAATCTGTTCCAGGAGAATCTTACAATGCAAAGTCAACCGGATACATCTTCTCAAAACGGTGGACAACAAGGGTCACAACAAAACGGTGGACAACAAGGGTCACAACAAAACGGTGGACAACAAGGGTCACAACAAAACGGTGGACAATCAGGCACAAATTTGACGCCTCAGGAGCAAGAACTTCTTCAACAGGCTGATGAGTTATTACGTGAATACCAAATGGCATCTGAACTACAAAACTCACCTCTTAATCCAACTGAATGTCCATTTCTAGTTGAACAAAATACGGAAAAATTTAGAGAAGAAATTGCAGAACAGATAAAATTGCAAGAACAGTTAATGCAAGAATTACAACAAAACTCTAACTTTCAAAATTTTGATGAGCAATTATCTAGCGACGGTCTAATTCAACAACCTCCTTCATTTGATATATCTGATGAAGAAACTGTGGTATCTGTTCCATATGAAAATGATGAAACATCTGCAACAATCTCTGCTGAATTTGAAAATGGTGAAATAACAAATGTTTTTGTAGAACGTCCAACTGACGAAATTGAAACTAGTCTATTCTGGGTACTTCCTCTTGTAATAGGTATAATAGCTATTGCAGTATTGTTATCAAAAAGATTACCAAAAACAAAACCTATTACAAAAATTCCAATTGTAGTGAAGAATGATAGTTATACTATCAGTTATGCTGATCTAACACGTGAAATGTTACGTGAAGCCGAACATATGTACAATGAAGAATTATTCAAAGATGCCCATGAAAAACTCTCTCAAGCAATACGTTTCTATTACTCAAACCGTTTTTCAATTGGATCTGAGATGACAAATATGGATGCATTACAGTTATTGCGTAAGGAAAATATTCCTGAGTTTGATTCTGTTCTAAATTATCTTGGAATGTGTGAAATGATTGAATTTGCAAAAAATCCTACGGAGAAAAAAAGATTCTTCTCTGCAATAGAACACTTTTCACAATTCATTGAATAGTTTTTAAATTAAATTTCTTTATGTTCGGTTCTAACGTATTCTTCAATTTTTTCCATCAATTCTCCTTTTGTTGGTGCGTTCGCAGATCAATCACAATCTTTACTCGCATCGTGAGGCTAATGCTTTTTGTTATTTTATGCCTATTTATTAGATATTTACTGATTTTTCAAGATTCGGCCTCTCGTATTCTTTGGGCTCTAAATTTACCACGAAATGCAAATGCTGCAATCATAGTTCCTACAAACGGTGCACTCCAGTATAGCCATAAATTTTCCATAACTCCTGATAACAATGCTGGTGCAAGAGCACGAGCAGGGTTCATTGATGCACCTGAAATAAATGCCAAAAACAAAATATCTAATCCCACTATTCCGCCTATTGCTACTCCACTAAATCCTCTTAATCCTTTTGTATACACCACATAAAATATGACTCCCATAAGCATTGCAGAAGCTAATACTTCTACAGGGAAAATTAATAGCATTGAAAAGTCAAAGTTTGGAGCATTTGCACCTAGGTCTGCCTCATCTCCAATAATTTTTAGAACAAATAATGAACCTAAAATGGCTCCAATTATCTCTGCTGCAAAATAATATAAAACCTGAATTTTTTTAATATGTCCTGTAATGTAATATCCAATTGTTACAGCTGGATTGAAATGGGCAAGTGAAATTTTTCCGAATGAATAAACTCCAATCAATAATGCAATGAATGGTGCCACGGCTGCAAACGGAATACCCAATTCCCCATTGAACATTTCTGCATCTAAAACAATTGAGCCTGTAGCAAAAACTACAAGAATGAATGTTCCAACTAGTTCCACAGTAAAAATTTGTAAATTAGAATATGTCATTATTTTTCATCATTTATCGTTGCAATCAAATTCAAAACCTCGTTTTCTATCTGATCACGAATTTCTCTTACCTGGTCTATTGTTTTTTCTTTAGGATCTGGTATATTCCAGTCAATTACATCTTTTACAAAAAGTGCAGGACATGATTCTTTGTTCATACATCCCATGTTGACAGTCTTAAAAGAATTAGAAATCATTGAATCTGATAGTGTCTTTGGAGATTGCTCTGTCATGTCAATTCCAATCTCTTCCATTACTTGTACAACAATTGGATTGAGTTTTGGTGACGGAGTTGTACCTGCACTAATTACATTGAATTTGTTTTCAGTAAATTTTCTAAAAAATGCTTCAGCCATCTGGCTTCGTCCTGCATTCTCTACGCATACAAATAGCACATTTTTAGTCATAATATTTATATAAATATTGGTTTATATAAATATAGATTGATATGAATGGACCTAGTCTTTTGAAATGTATTTGTGATGAGACTCGATTTGAAATACTAGAATTATTACAAAAAGACAATAAACTGTGTGT
>JAMHKW010000061.1:0-6563 GCA_028439805.1 Candidatus Nitrosopumilus sp.
TTTAATCGGCATGCCTGAGATTGAGGTTTTTGTTATATTTTGTGCAGGTTTTTTTATACTATTCAAATAATTTTGCAGAATCTTCCCATACTTATCATCTGATCTTCTAACAAACGATTTGATTGTAGTATCAAGCTCATGTTTCATTTGAGATGCTAAATCATTTTCTTCTTTTAATTTAGATGCAAACAATATTGATAAAAGATATTCAAATGCTCTTCCATTTCCTGTAACTCCCACATTAGTCAATGTTGATGCAGGGAGTAAACTTCTTAATGCATCTAGTGCTTTTGCTTTAGTTGCTGCATTATAAATTCTAATTGAAGATTTAATCACTCCGTCGTCATTTATGGCATTAAATTTTTTTTCTTTACCATCTTTGTCTTTAAATTTATAATTGTTGATCGAATCTTTTTCTCTAATTAATTTTAACATCGGATCTATGTTTTTGGAATATATTTCAAAATCTAAATTACATGCATCAACATATTCATCTGAAAATTTAGTTTTCATTATTGTTGGTTCATAAAGAAATTTGTATTTTCCTTTAATTTTTTTATCCCATGATACATATCTTGATGATTTTTCTAAATATGAAAAACCAATTCTTCGATCTTCAATTTTTTTAACTGCTATATTTGAGAGCCCTTCTATTGCGACTTGACCAATTCCCAATTCTGCAACTGAATCATCCCCGTACTCTAGTAAAACTTTATCATAGAATTCTTCTCCACGATTTTTATTTTTTAGAAATTCGTCTAAGAAAATTTTTCTCATACTTTTGTCTGTTCTACTATATCGTGACATCAATGCTCCACGATCAACTTGTCTTGGTGTAATTACGGCAAACACGTTTTTATCAGAATTTGAAAAATGTTTTTCTAAAATTTTTTGTTCATTATTAGAAAATTCGGACAATAATATTATTTTCCATGATTGGTTTTATCTTTATCTTCTACCAATTTGAATCAGATCGGGTGATTTAGTTGGTAGTTCTGTTCCGGTTTGTTGACCTTTTGCTTGCCATCTTGTTAAAACTTCGCGAAATGCTTTTTCCATTTCTTCATCTTCGATATACATTAATGTTGTAACCCATCTTCCTTTGACACCTTTCTCATTTCCGACAGGTCCTCCAAGTGACTTCATCCAAAACTTGGATGGAAGAATTCTAAGTGCTTCGTTATCTGGCTCATTTTTCAATTTTTCCCAATATTCGGATACAAATTTCATAACTTGCCCTAATTCTTCTTTATCAATCATATCGTTTTTGTATTAAATTGCAATAATAAAATTACGTTTAGTCGTGAATTTTTGATTAGGTTAATTTCTTTGTACTAAAATTATTAACCTTGTTAACACTTGGTTGGTTATATAGATCTAGACATCTTCAGTCATGAGCAACTGCGAAGTTGAAATTATTGGAAAACCCGTTAAAGACATGTACGGTGCACCAATGGGCAAAATTTTAGGAACCTCTACTGATATTGATGGAACAATACAGACGGTCGGCATAAACTGCGGATCTGAAGGTCTTAAACAAATTGCTTTTGATCAACTCGTTGTTCAATCTGAAGTAGTAATTTTCATCCCAAAATGGAGGTTGGATTCACAACGTTTACTAAAACAAAAAGAACTTGTAATCCGACGTCTAAATGCATTGATGGAAATTGTCTCTGACAACGACAGCATGAAATTTGATGCAGAAATAATTCATGAAAAGTACAACACTAAATTAATGACACTCCAACGTACTGAATATGAAATTAACTCTGAATTAGATAATAGAGTCGTCGAAATTGAAGAACAGGAAAAATCTGTTAAAGTTCTTTTGTTTGACGCAAAAGTTCAACTCAAAAGTAACGAAATTTCTCAGGAGACCTTCAATCATGTTCAAAAAGAAACGGACGAAATGCTTCAGCACATGAAACACGAGAAAGATGAGATTGTTAAAGTCAAATCCAGACTAGCAAATCTCTCACTCGAAGATATGATTCCAAAGGTATCACAATCTTCGGTGATGCCTGGAACCTATCTAGCAGAATCTCCGGAAAATGAATCATCTGAGACTCGATTACCAGAACCACCTAGTAACACTCCTTCCACATCTGGAGAGACTCAATTAATGACAATTCCTCCACAAGAAAACGCCTCAGTGGATACAGAATCTGACTGGGTTAAAAGAATGAATTCACAATAAATATTCATAATTCTTAAACCATTCATTATTCAAATACCAATTATTGTATTCTGAAAAATTTGATATTGGACTGGGAAATAATGATTCATCGATTAGATCTTCAGCAAAGAATGATTACATATCATTTTGGAATGAATGCGCAAAATCCTTGTCTTGGTTTGAATCTTGGAGTGAAACTTTACAGTGGAATCCTCCTTTTGCAAGATGGTTTATTGGTGGAAAAATCAATGCATCATACAATACATTAGATATACATCAGGAATCAAAATCTGATAAAATTGCCATATTGTGGGAAGGTGAAGATGGCACTGATAGAAAAATTACATATGAGAAAATGTTTGAACAGGTCAAAAAACTTGCCAATGTTTTAAAATCATTAGGAGTTGAAAAAGGAGATCGTGTAACAATCTATCTTCCTATGATCCCTGAACTACCTGTCTCAATGTTAGCATGTGCTAGAATTGGGGCGATTCATACTGTGGTATTTTCTGGATTTAGTGCTAAATCTCTCTCAGATCGGGTTGAGGATTCTCAATCAAAAGTAATAATCACTGCTGATGGTGGATATAGAAAAGGGAAAATCATCAATCTCAAAGAAATTGTTGACAAATCGGCTTCTTCAATACAATTTGTAAAAAATGTAATTGTCTATCAAAGAACTGGTCAGAAAATTCAAATTAATGAAAAAGATTTGCTGTGGTCTGATGTAATGAAGACTTCTTCTGATGTATGTGAATCTGAAAAACTCGATAGTAATGATTCGCTGTATATCTTGTACACTTCTGGAACTACTGGAAAACCTAAAGGCGTTTTACATGGAATCGGTGGTTATCTCACTCATCTTTATTCAACATACAAATGGGCATTTGACATTAAAGATAATGATGTTTATTTCTGTACTGCAGATATAGGTTGGGTAACTGGTCATAGCTATGTTGTTTATGGTCCATTGTTACACGGTGCAACCCAGGTTATGTATGAAGGTGCTCCGGATTATCCTGATTCATCAAGAATGTGGGATATAATTCAAAAATACGGTGTTACAATTTTTTATACAACTCCTACTGCACTTCGAATGTTAATGAAATTTGGAGATGATGTCCCAAATTCATTTAATCTTTCAACTTTACGTTTACTTGGAACTGTTGGTGAACCAATTAATCCTCACGTTTGGAAATGGTATTTTAATGTAATTGGAAAAAAGAATTGCCCAATTATTGATACCTGGTGGCAAACAGAAACTGGCGGAATGTTAATCAGTCCTTTACCTGGTATTGAAACAATTCCATTAAAGCCCGGTTCTGCTACATTACCTATTCCTGGATTAGATATTGAAGTTGTTGATGAATCTGGAAATGAAGTTGAACCTGAAACAAAAGGCTCATTAATAATTAAAAATCCTTGGCCGGGAATGCTTCTTGGATTATGGAAGGACGATGAAAAATACAAGGATGTCTATTGGTCAAAATTCGAATCATTATATTATCCTGGAGATTATGCTATCAAAGATTCTGATGGATATTTATGGCTACTTGGCCGTTCAGATGATGTACTAAAAATTGCAGGTCATAGAATTGGAACTGCAGAGCTAGAAAGTAGTATTGTTTCTCATCCTGATGTGGCAGAATCTGCTGTATGTGGAATTCCGGATGAAGTAAAAGGTGAATCAATTATTGCATTTGTAGTTTTAAACGAAAATGTCAATAGTCCTGAAGATTCTATTCGATCTGAATTACGTGAAATGATAAGAACACAAATTGGCCCTATTGCGACAACAAATCAATTCTACATTGTTAACAAATTACCCAAAACTAGAAGTGGAAAAATTATGCGTAGATTACTAAAGGCAATTGCAAAAAATGAAAAAATTGGAGATGTTAGTACTCTGGAAGATGGTGCGGCAGTAAGTGAGATTCAATCTGCATTTCAAGAATTACAAAAAAATATTGAAAATCAAAAAAAATAACTAGTAATCATCTAGTGTTGTTTCTTCGTCACCATCTTCATCTAATGCTACATTAGTCTGAAATGCTGCCCAAATAGTTGCAATTGCTTCTGATGTAACTTGGATTCCTTGTTCTTTACAAAACTTGATAAAGTTCCTACATTCGTCATAAACATCTACATCTTCTTCAAAACTCATAATTTTTAACCATTTTTAGGTTAGTTAATCTTTTTCATCGTTTACTTTTTGTTCACTAATTTTATGATCTATAGATTCTGCATCTTTACTCATTTGAGGAATTACATCTCGAAGATTTTCCATTGCACTTTTAATTTTTAGAACTGTAACTGATGCATCCGTCTTTTCTTGATCATAATTGTGACAAAATTTATCAATTCTTTCTAATATTCCTTCCAAACGTTTGATATTCAATAACAAATTATGCTTGATCTGTTCATTCTCTGTCATACGTTTTCTTAGATATTCTTTGATTTAATATAGTTTAGACATTGGCCGTTCAGCAAGTAAGTCATCAACTTTGTTGACTTACCAACAATATTCATGAATAATTATAAACAAAAGACAATGGTATACATTCAAAGTGTTTACAAACGTAAACAACTGTTTACAATCCATGACTAAAACAATCTCAGCTAGAATCTCAGATGAATTACACAAGGATATACTAGAACGTGCAAACACTAACGGCCAAACAATCAATGATTACATTATTGAGACCTTGCAGAACAAACAACCAGCAAAACTAAAACCAATCATAACACTAATACAGTGATTTTAGAAGTTCATCAGTTCTCTGGTTTGATAAAAGACAAAAAAACCATATTGAATCTTTAACTACTTCCTTAACTCATAGAAATTAGTTAAAATGATAGAGTAGGTTCTATAGGCCTATTGAACTGAAACTTATTTTAATTAATCGAATTTTGCATTATCCAAATTCACACCTTACAATTTCGCATCTTTCAAATTCACACCTTACAATTTCGCATCTTTCAAATTCACACCTTACAATTTCGCATCTTTCAAATTCACACCTTTGAATTTCACATCTGACAATTTCGCAAGATACAAATTCGCCTCTCTCTGAATCATAATTCTACCAACGGCGTATCCTTTTTATTTCCAGACCATCCATTAACTTCTGAATATTCTTCTAGGTAAATTTGAACAGCTTTTCTTTCGACATCTTTTTCAATACGTCTTGCTCCATGTCCTGCATTAGGTCCATCATGAAATATCATCGCAGTGTTGTCTAAATCACATGGTTCAAAAATCATCGTTGAAATATCTTCTTCTGTACAAACATATGTCCCGCCAGGGTCATTTTTCTCCCACCCTTTAGAAAAATATAGCATCAGGATTAGTGTAGATGGACCAACATTGTGAATATGAGGTAATTGAAATCCTCCTTTTGGATAATTTATAAATGAAAAATATTTTAAACGTGAGACTGGTACATTTGAGAATTTTTTTATATTCAGCATAAATTCATCAGTCCACAAATATGCAAAAAGATCATTCCAATATTCGCTTAGTGAATTATCACTATAGTTTTCCACAATTTGTATATGACCTTGCAGTTTATGAAATTTCCACTCTTTTCCATACCCAGCTTTGTCAAACGAATCTCTTTTTTTCCATGAATCATCTATTTTTGGGTAAGTTTCGTATAATCCATCATAAAATTCCTCATCAAAAAAATCTCTGACGAATGCCCAACTTGGATTATTATTTTGGAATTTATTTGAGTGTTTGAATATATTCTCCCAATTTATTATGCCAGATTGTGTTTTAGACATAATTCTCTCCTTTGCTTTGAATAGAATTTTCAATTTTTAATAAAATACCCGTAAGTAAATTTTTGTATACTTTTTTTATTATTGGAAATAGAAATAATGCTTTTACACTTAATTTCAATTTGACTTTAACATTTACATCAGTTTTCCCTTCTAATTCCGTCAATTCAATATCAATATTTGTTCCAGAAGCAGGTCCGGATAGTATTTTTGAATTGATATGATTGTTTGAAATTTTTTTATGAATTGATGTCTGTTTAATCTCATTTTTGACTAAAGTTTTAAACATGAGAGTTTCTTCAGTTTTAATTCCTTCTTCAGTTTCACTCAAAATTTTTATATTTTTTAATTGACGTGGTAACATTAGAGGATAAGATTCAAGATCCATTATGCACGGAACTAATTTTTGAATTGGCGATTCTAATTTTATAGAAAACACCAATTCATTCATAACTAAACGGTAGTACTACAATTGCATATATAACTTTATTCTCAAATCTTTCATCTTCCGTATAAGATATAGGTTATGTATATTATAACTATTATTGGTGTAATTTATTATTTATATAAATTGTCAAAGAGTTGGAATAAGAAATTTCAAACA
>JAMHKW010000062.1:0-6534 GCA_028439805.1 Candidatus Nitrosopumilus sp.
ATTGGTTTGAAGTCATCTCTAACGTCATAATTTAGGTACTACAAATTATGACATAAAGATCGGGGAATTATTCAAAAAATTCCATCAGATGGATACATCCCATACAAGATCCCATGGAGGTAGTGGACTAGGCCTTGTAATTTGTAGAGGATATATTGATGGAATGAAGGGCAAAATATGGGCAGAAAGTGAAGAAGGAAAAAGGACTACATTTTTCTTTACAATTCCAAAAGTAAGTTAAATGGATGAAGAAGAAAGGAAAAAAATCCGTCAAGCAAATGAGATGGAGTAAGAGAGGTTATTCTTGCAAAAAATTAACGAATATTTAGAAAAAAATGAAAATATTAGTAATGAGATTTTTAATGAATTTAGTCATGAGCTAAGAGCCCCAATGGTTACTATCAAAACATACACAGATATGATTTTGAGTGGAGTGTTTGGTGAATTAAATAAAAAACAAAAAGAAAAACTGGTACGAGTTAAAGAAAATAAAGAATTGTTAATTGATGTAATAATGAATATGATTGCAAAAATGCAGGAAAGAAAATAATTACTTTAACATAGATTTAAAATCAATATTCTTTTTGAAAATTCTATACAAAGAAGCATCACTCATATTTTTAATGAAAGGAATTGAGCCTAGAACTTGGACTCCAGTTAGATTTTGTAAATCATTTTTCAAGTCTTTTATTGGATAACCCTTATCAAAATTATTTATGATAATTCCTTTAATTGGAATTTTATATTTTTCACACATCTTACAGGTCATTATAGTATGATTAACTGTGCCAATCTTACTTCTAGTTACAATGACTGCAGGAATTTTCATATCTTTGATCAAATTTGTAACATAGTATTCTTTCAAAATTGGAGTCATTATTCCTCCCATTCCTTCTACAAGCATCATATCATGAAGTGTTGAGAGTTTTTTGAAGCTAGATAATATTGTAGAAATTTTTGGTTTTGTTTTTAATTTCTTCCAAGCAGAATATGGCGATGCAGGAATTCTAAAAAACTGTGGATTTACTAATTTTTCAGGATCACATGCCATTGCAGCACGAGAAATAATTTCAATATCTTCAGATTTGTAACCTTTTTTCTGAGCTATACCAGCTG
The DNA here is from genome assembly GCA_028439805.1 of Candidatus Nitrosopumilus sp. Lineage (GTDB taxonomy): Archaea > Thermoproteota > Nitrososphaeria > Nitrososphaerales > Nitrosopumilaceae > Nitrosopumilus. The sequence continues at coordinate 1,117 of JAMHKW010000062.1, forward strand.
CAAAAGGTTTCATCACTCCAACATTAATTTCCATCTTTCGAAGAACAACACCTAGTCCTGCTGTGATGTAGGTCTTTCCAACATCAGTATCAGTTCCAGTAATGAAGAGAGATTTCAACAAATTAGATTCAGAATTTTTAGTTGATTAACTCATCGGTTAATTATTAAGATCTGAGATCTTACAAAATCAGTTGAAAAGCTCTGTATGGCATCCTAATACCCAGATGAAAGAATGGTCCTCATTTGATAAAATTACTAGAGGTAAAGGAATGTGGTTAATTGATTCTAAAGGTAACAAAATGCTTGATGCGGTGGCATCAATGTGGTGCAATGTTTGGGGACATTCAAAGCCAGAACTAGTAAAAGCGATCATAGATCAAAGCAAAAAACTACAACATTCTTCAATGTTTAATCTAACAAATGAACCTACAGAAAGGCTTGCAAAAAGTCTAGTAAAAATATCACCAGGAATGTACAAGGTATTTTTTTCAGATAATGGATCTTCTGCAATGGAGATTGCAATCAAAATAGCACTTCAATACTGGAAAAACATTGGAGAGAAAAAGACAAAGATTGCTACAATAGAAAATGGATATCATGGAGATACATTTGGAGCAATGTCAGTGGGATATGTACCAGAGTTTTTTGGTAAATTCAAAGAACAGTTATTTTCAACAATACAGTTTCCAGTTCCAAACAAATACAAAATTCCTAAAGGATTCTCTTATTCAGACTATCAAGATCATTGTCTAGAAAAAATTGAAAATAAATTATCTAAAAATGATAACATTGCTGCATTTGTTATGGAAAGTGGTGCACAAGTAGCGGGAGGTGTAATAATTTATCCAAAAGGATTTCAAAGAAAAATTAAGAACATATGTAAAAAACATGATGTGTTATTTGTTTTAGATGAGATTGCAGCAGGTTTTGGAAGATTAGGTTCCATGATACAATATGAAGAACAAAAAAGTATTCCAGATATTGTAGCATATGGGAAGATGTTAACTGGAGGATATCTAACGATGGCTGCAACATTAACAAACAAGAAAGTTTATGATTCATTTTTAGGGGAATTTAATGATTGGAAGCATCTATTTCATGGACATACTTACACAGGAAATCCAATTGCGGCAGCTGTTGCAAATGAAAATCTCAAAATGTATCAAAAAAACCATTTGATCAAAAAAATTCAAAAAACATCCAAAGTATTTGAAAAATTCTATCAAGAGATTTCAGAAATAGATATCGTAGGAGACATCAGACACAAAGGAATGTTGATGGGAATAGAGCTAGTCACTAGTAAAAAGAAAAAAACTCCAATTCATCCTAAAAAATCAATAAACAAAATATTTTTTGAAGAAGGAAAAAAGAATGGAATCTATCTTAGAACTTTAGGAAATATAGTCATGCTTGTACCACCTCTAGCAATCTCAGAAAAAGAGCTAAATTTACTCCTAAAAAAGACAATTATGACCATCAAATCTGCAAGAACAAAGGTAGTTTGACTGTTAACCCCAAAATCTCTCAAGGTTAACCTTTCCAATAATATTATTAATAGAATATTTCATAAAATCAATATGAATACTCTAGAGTTTATCAAAGAGTGTCAAGAAAAAGTATTTTCAGGTATTGGAATTTCGGTGGATGATACTGAAAAGTTATTTGATACACCAGATGAGAATCTGAAAGATTTAGCAAATGCTGCAAATGAGATTACACGAGATTTTAATGGAAGTAAAGTAGATGTTGAACAATTAAACAATATTAAAAAAAATGCATGTAGTGAAGATTGTACTTTTTGTGGTCAATCTGCTTTTTTTGATACAGGAATTGAAACATATCAATTACCAACTCCAGAAGAGATAGTAGTTAAAGCTCAAAAAGCAAAAGATGAAGGTGCTGAATCATATTGTCTTGTGGCAGCATGGAGAGAGCCATCACCAAATGATTTTGATAAAGTGTGTACAATTATTAGTAAAATTAATGATAAAGTTGGAATAACTGTAGAGTGTAGTTTAGGTTTTCTCACTAAAGAACAAGCAATAAAACTAAAAGAACTCAAAGTGAAAAGATATAATCATAATTTAGAAACAGCAAAATCAAAATTTCCAGAAATTTGTACAACTCATACATATGAAGATAGACTAAAGACATTAGGAATTGCAAGAGATGCAGGATTAGAATTATGCACTGGAGGAATTATTGGACTGGGTGAAACAAGAAGTCAAAGACTAGAATTGTCATTAGAATTAGCTAGACTATATCCTGAAGAAGTAACAATCAATATGCTAGTTCCAATGCCTGGTACTCCTTTAGAGTTACAAACCAAACTTTCCAACTCTGAGATTATCAGAATGTTTTCTGTGATCAGATTCCTATTACCAGAATCAGTTATCAAAATTTCAGGTGGGAGAGAGACAAACCTAGATGATGCAGGTGAAGAATTACTTCAGAGTGGCGCAAATGGAATAATCACTGCAGGTTACTTGACTATGGATGGAAATGAGGCTAAAAAAGACCTCAAAATGATAGAAAAAATTGGTCTCAAAGCATAAACTGAACTTTATTGATTCAGAGTTAGAAGAATTAAAGAAAAATAACCTCTATAGAAAATTAAGATATGGAAAATCACAAGATGCACACATTACAATTAATGGTAAAAAACTTCTTAATTTATGCTCAAATGATTATCTAGGAATTCCAACAATAAAAATTTCATTCAAACAACTCCAATCAAGCTCAAGACTTGTTTCTGGAAATGATGAATCATATAAAAAATTAGAAGACACACTTGCAAAACACAAATTACAACAAAACAGTTTGATTTATCCAACTGGGTATATGGCAAATCTTGGTGCAATATCCTCAATTGCAAAGAAAGAAGATTTAATTCTCAGTGATGAGTTAAACCATGCAAGTATTATAGAGTCATGTAAATTATCTGATGCCAAAGTTTCAATTTACAAACATAATGACATGCAAGATTTACAAATGAAACTAAAACAGAAAGGGAAAAACAAGTTTGTAATTACTGAAGGAATATTTAGTATGGATGGAGACTTTTCACATTTAAAACAAATTACAGAAATATCAGAAAAAGCAAAAGCAATTACAATTATTGATGATGCACATGGAGACTTTGTTATTGGAAAAGATGGCAAAGGAACAGCAGATTATTTTAATGTAACAAAGAAAATCGATTTGTATATTAGCAGTCTAAGTAAGGGGTTGGGATCATTTGGAGGATATGTTGCATCACAAAATAATGTGATTGATTTATGTATTAATAAATCAAAATCATTTATTTATACATCTGCACTTCCTTCATTTTTAGTTGATTATTCTCTAAAAAGATTTGAGTCAAATAGAGAAAAACAAAAGAAGAAACTAGAAAAAAACACCAAACATCTATCAAAAGGACTAGAACAAATTGGATATGATATAAATTCTTTAACTCACATCATACCAATAATTATTGGAAGAGAAAAAGCAGCAATGGATTTTGGGAAATTTTTGTTTAATAATGGAGTATTTGCACAACCAATAAGATATCCTACAGTTCCAAAGAATCAAGCCAGATTAAGAATTTCAGTCACTGCATGGCTATCAGATACAGATATTGAAAAAACACTTGAAGTTTTTGAAATAGCATACACAAAATTTGTGAATTAGCGCATAGAATCAAATCCACCTATTGCAGGTGAGCCAATAATTACTGCAAGTGTGACTACTATTGCCAAAAGAACACCTACAATTATGAAACGCTTGTTCATATCAAAAATACCCACATCCCAGTTAAAAACGGATTGTATGAAGATCAGGAACAAATTTGGAAGAATGCTTTAATGGAAAAATTACAAGTTTAGTTCGTGGCAGAGATAACTCTAGCAGTAGCTGCATTAGCAGGATTGGGATCATTTGTAGCACCATGTATTTTACCCATGATTCCAGCATTTCTTGCATATATTTCTGGAACAACACTATCTGAGTTAAATCAAAACAGTGGATCAAAAACAGTGTCAATTAATCGAACAAATATTATTTTAAATTCAGTATTTTTTGTTCTAGGATTTTCTGTAGTTTTTTCAACAATTGGGGTAATCATTAATAGTGTACTTGGAGAATCAAGTGGAGAATTTGTAGAAAGTCTTAGTCAAATTGGGGGAATAATCATTGTAGGGTTTGGAATCTTTTTGCTTTTATCAATAAAGATAAACAAGCTAAACATGGAGAAAAAATTCTTTCCAAAAAGATCAAAGGCGAGTTATCCAATGTCATTTGTATTTGGTCTAGCTTTTGCAGTAGGATGGACACCATGTGTAGGGCCAATACTTGGAACAATACTTACACTAGCAGCTACCACACCATCTGTTGCATTTAATTTACTACTTGTATATTCATTAGGATTAGGGATTCCATTTATTTTGATAGGAGTATTTTATTCAAGAGCAAATAAAATTATTCGTTCAATGAGTAAGCATCTAAAATATTATAATTTATTCTTAGGAGTATTCATTGTAGTTTTAGGAATTCTAGTATTTACAAATCAATTAGCATATATTGCAAATTTCCCACTTCTCAACGAACTATTATTTTTAGGATGATAAAATGAAGTCAGAGATAAGATCCGCATTAATCTTAGGAGTAGTAATTGCTACAGGAATAGGAATAATGAGTATAGTTTTCTCAACATTAGATAAAGATGCAATTGTATCTACTGAAGGAGATTTACTCCTAAAAATAGACAAATCTGGATTCAAAATGGCACCTGATTTAGTTGGAATCGCACACTATCTGAATACTACCCCTGAAGAATTAATAAAAGAGATCGAAGATAAAGTTGTACTATATGACATTTGGACATACAGTTGCATAAATTGCATCAGAACACTTCCATACATTACTGCATGGGATGATAAATATTCAGATCAAGGATTGTTAATTGTTGGAATTCATTCACCAGAATTTGAATTTGAAAAAGATCCTGAAAATGTCAAGATGGCAATAGCCAAACACGGAATCAGTTATCCTGTTGTTTTAGATAATGACATGGAAACATGGAAAGCATTTGAAAATAGATATTGGCCAAGAAAATACATTGCAGATCATGAAGGATATATCCGGTATGATCATATTGGAGAAGGATCATATCAAGAAACTGAAAAAATAATTCAACAACTTTTGGATGAAAGAGCTACATCACTTGGAATTCAGATGGCATCAGCTGCATCACTAGTAGATATTGATGAATTTGAACATACGATGTTTAGAACACCAGAATTATACTTTGGTTACAAGTTTGCACAAAATAGAAATCAATTAGGAAATGATGAAGGATTTCAAGTAGGAAAAACAGTAACATATTCTGCCCCAGATAATATAGACTTGCACAAATTCTATCTAACAGGAGATTGGAAA
>JAMHKW010000063.1:0-6482 GCA_028439805.1 Candidatus Nitrosopumilus sp.
GTTTTTGGGGTTTGTTGTTGATAAGCACCAAAAACTTTAGCACCATCATAATCTACATATGCAATCCTTGCACTAAAATCAGTTCTTTCCAAAACTAAACTATCTCCCCCTACTATTGCAGTATGATATGGATGAACAATTAATGCTTCAGATAATTTTTGAGATGTAGTAATTTTTGCTTTTTGTAATTCTGGGGCATATGCATTAAAATCAGCTAAAAGATAAAACGTTGCCTCTGGTTTTGTAGCTTTAATCCCATCAATTGCAGTTAATGTATTGTAAGTGTATTCCCCCATAATTTTATGAATATTTCTTGTAACTTTGAAATACTCATCCATTTCATGACTTATTTCAAATCCTGCAACTGCAGCATGTTGAATTGGAGTAGATACTGCAGTATATTCAGTTGCAAGGATTTTTTTGAATTGAGCTTTAAGATCAACTGCATGTTGAGGAAATACCACATATCCCAATCGATATCCTCCTGCAGCATGAGATTTTGATAATCCATTTGTAACAAAAGTTCCTTCAGGATAGATTTTTCCCATACTGACAAATTTTGAGAAATCATATGTAGTTTGAGCGTAAATTTCATCAGAAATTACTGTAATGTTTAATTCTCTACAAACATCTGCAATTTCTTCTAATTCTGATTTATTGTAAAGCATTCCAGTTGGATTATGAGGATTATTTAAAATTAGGATCTTTTGCCTGTCTTGTAATCTTAATGCTAAGCGTTTAAGATCATTTGGGGCGATTTTTCCATTTGCACGTGAAGGTAACATATGAAAATTTTTCTTCAAAAATCTAATTTGCGGCAAATATCCAAGCCATGCAGGTGTTGGTAAAATCACGGTTCCATGTAAAATTTCTAAGAGATTGAAAATTAACTCTTTAGTTCCAGGGCCTACATAGATTCGTTCAGGTGCCACATCAATTCCAAAATAATGTTTGTTGTATTTTGAAATCGCATTTCTTAATTGAGGCACGCCGGGAACTGCTGCATATTGTCCTTTGTTTACATTTTTGATTAATGCGTCTTGAATTAATTTAGGTACGGGAAATGGAGATTGACCAAAGGCAAAACCATAAAATCCAAATCTGCATTCAGAATGAGTGCAATCTGAGTGAAATTCTTGTAAAAATGTGTTTAATTTAAGGTTCTCAGGCATCTCAATGTCTTCTACTTGTTGATCAACAATGAATCTCAATATTTCAGATTATGAAATTTTAATTATTGCTCCAAAGTGAAAAAGAAGATATCAAAGGGGTGAATTTTCTAAACCTAAATTCAATATCTTATTGAACATATTTTCCAATAACCATGTATCAACCATGATCATATTTCATAATAATGTCCTCACTACAAATGATAACTAGGGCGTTTTAGAGTCTCATTTCCTTTCAAAATTAATTCTTTTCTTTCTAGAAATGTTAATTGTTTCATTGTACTAAATGTCTCAATTTTTTTTTGAAATTCTGTGATAACTTTTTCATTATCTACTGATGAAATCATCATAACATTATAGCATCTAAATTATATAAAATTTTTCAATCCTTCTATTTACAATTAAAAAAAACTGTAATCATTGAGAAAAATTTCTACATGGATCATTGTTGCCACCATCTAAACATCCAGTACATAGACGTCCATATGGTTCTCGAAGTACACCATGTATACTTTCTTCATGATTACAGTCCTTGCAAACTTTTTGCGATTCTTCAGACATGAAATGTATTGTCTTTTATTATTGATTAATTATATGATTAAAGAATTAGCCAAATATTAAATTTAAACGAAAAAATTGAATAATTGTTAATTTTTTTAAAATCATCTTTTTATTCAATAATTCCATACTATGTTTAGATAGAAATCAAATAATTCCAAAACATAACACAGTAGGTTGTGAAACTGGCGTTATGCTTCGTTACCCGTTGGTAACCATGTGGTTTTGATCTTCTATCAATATTATTCATAAAATGAATGTAAAAATATGGTTAAAATAAAATATTTAATTTAATTTACTTATCTCCTCTAAAATTTCTGGATTTTCTAATGATGATAAATCTCCCAATTCTTCTCCCATTAATTTTGTTTTTAATAACCTACGCATAATTTTTCCTGTACGTGTTTTTGGAAGATCTGATAATTGAAAAACATATTTTGGTTTTGCAATTTTTCCAATTCTTTTAGAAATATGTTCAATTACTTCAAATTCTAAATTAGTATACTTTTTCTTATCTGCAACAAAAAATACAACAATTGCCTCCCCCGTTATAGAATCTGGAATAGAAATTGATGCAGCGTCTGATATTTTTTTATGTGAAATTACAATGTGCTCAATTTCAGATGTACTCATTCTGTGACCTGATACATTAATTACATCATCTGTTCTGCCATGCATATACCATAAATTATCTGAATCTGCAAAAACATAATCTCCATGAAACCATATATTTTCAAATCTTGACCAGTATGTTTTGATATATCTGTCATCATCATGTAATAATCCTCTAGTCATTGCTGGCCATGGAGATTTAATCACAAGATATCCATTTTTTTCACGTACTGAATTACCATCATCATCAACAATATCTAAATTCATTCCAGGTACTGGAATACCAACTGTGGATGGTTTTAATTTCATTCCTGGAAATACAGATAGCATAGCGCCCCCAATTTCTGTCCCTCCAGATAAATTCATTATGGGTATTTTTTTATTTCCAACTTTTTCAAAAAGCCACCACCATGAATCCTCATCTAATGGCTCTCCAGTTGTTGGAATATTTCGTAATTTATCTAGTGAGTATTTTTTGAGTGGTTGAGCATTATTTTTTTTAAATAATCTTACAGCTGTTGGTGAAATTCCAAATATTGTTGCATTGTGTTTTGATAATATTTGCCATATTCTATCTTCAGTTGGATAATCTAGAGCACCATCATAGATTATTGCACTTGCTCCCATGATCAATAACCCATAGACATTCCAAACTAACCCTGTAATCCAACCAACATCTGCAGGCCAGAATAACGTGTCATTTTGATGAATATCTACCAAATATGATGCCTGATGGCCTGCAAAAACAGAAAAGCCACCATGGGTATGAATAACTCCTTTAGGTTTTCCAGTTGTTCCAGACGTATACAAAATGAATAAAGGATCTTCTGAATCCATAATTTCTGTATCACATGAATCACTTTGATTAGATATCAATTCATCATAAAATTGAATTTTTTCTGATTTTTTATATTGATCAATTCCCATGTAAGATACCATGATTATTTTTTCAATATCTGTATCTATGATTGCGGATTCAATAGTTGTTTTTTGGGACACGTCTTTTCCTTTTCGATTAAATCCATCTGACGTAAGTAATATTTTGGCATGACAATCTTGCAATCTTATTTGTAATGATTCTGAACTATATCCAGAAAAAATAATAGTTTGAATTGCACCAATTTTAGCTGCTGCCAATATTGATACAATTGCTTCTTCAATCATTGGTAGATAAATTGCAATTATGTCTCCTTTTTTTACACCCAATGATTTTAAACCGTTTGCAAGTTTTGAAACTTTTGAATTTAATTCAAAATAAGATAATTTAGTTTCTATTCCATTTTCAGATATGAAATGATATGCGATTTTATTTGGAGTTTGTTTTGTAAATTTTTCTACAGATGATTTATACATATTTGTTTTACCATTAACAAACCATTTAGACCAGGCAATTCCATTTGACATATCCAATGTTTTTGTATATGGTTCATCCCAAATTATTCCAATATCCTTATCAACAGATTCCCAAAACCACTCTAAATTATTTTTAGATTTTATAGATAATTCATCTAAGGATGATATGTTGTGTTTTTTCATAAATTGAAAAATATTTGAATTGTTAAATTGATCTATATTTGGAATAAATTCAAAATTAGACAAGTTTCAATTTTTTCAATGTTCAAGAACGTAAAAAGATTTTTTTAATTTATGATATGTCTATTCCAAGACGTCTTGCACATGCAATTGCAGATTTTCCATCATCTTCAGTAATACCATATTTCATTAACTGTTCAGTCAATTGTGTACCTGTATTTTGGGTATGTTCTTGATAATATTGTCTTAAAATCATGCCTACACGGTCATTTAATCTCTTTTTTGTAGCATTATTCATGCCTGTTTGTAAAATAGTTGAGTCTGATGTGGCAAGAATTTTAATAAATTCAATATCTTCTAAGGATAAATCCATCATATGCCAATTTGCTTTTTCAATAAATTTAATGTTAATGTAGGATCAGCTTTTCCTTTAGTAGCCTGCATTACTTTACCTACGAGATAATTGATTGTTTGGGGATTAGATTTTGCCTGATCTACCGCTTCAGATTCATCAGAAATTATTTTTTCTATAATTTTTAGTAATTCGCTTTCATCCGATACATTACCTAAATCCAATTCAGAAATTATTTGTGATACGGTTTTGCCTGTTTTTAAAATTTCATGTAAAGCATTCTTTGATGAATTACGAGAGACTTTTCCTGATTGAATTGCATCTGCTAAATCTTTTAAATGGGTTGCAGTAAGTTTGGAAGATTCTCGTTTTTCTCTAGTATCTTCTAATCCCATTAATTCAGTTGTTATGATATTGGCTACTTCCTTTGCATTTGATTCTGAATGGGATTCTTCAAATAAATCTGAATAAAATTTATCTGATGATAAAACATCTGCAACTTGTTCTGGAATTTGATATTTTGTAACATATCTTTCTTTTTTAGAACTAATACTTTCAGGCATTTTTGATTTTAATTCTGTTTTAATTTCAGGATTAATTTTTACCCATGGTATGTCACCTTCAAGAAAATAACGATAATCCAAATCTTCTTCTTTTGAACGTGATGATACGGTTATTTTTCGTCTATCATCCCAATGACGTGTTTCTTGAACAATTGCTATATCTCTATCATGCAAACTTTCTTGTCTTGTAATTTCAAAATGTGCTGCTTTTTCTAAATCATGAAAAGATCCTATGTTCTTAATTTCAACTTTATTCCCTCCCTCAATTGACACATTAGCATCTGCCCTCATTGCTCCTTCTAAACTTGGGTCTGCAACACCTAGGTTTTTGAGTAAATCTGACAATATGTTGAGGAAATCCCGTACTTCCTTTGGAGTTTCAAAATCAGGTTCAGTCACAATTTCCACTAGTGGTGTACCTGCACGATTATAATCTACCAATGTAATTTGATTTTTTGAAGAACTTCCTTCATAGATTAATCTTCCAGGATCTTCTTCTAATTGAATTCGAGTAATTCGAATTTTTTTATCACCAACAGTGATTATTCCAGAACCTCCAACACTAGTATCACCATAGATATTCAATTGTGTAATTTGAAAATTTTTAGGTAAATCAGGATAAAAATAATTTTTTCTAAAAAATGCAATTTTTTCAGGTGTTGAACAATTCAAAGCCATTGAAATTATTGTTGCTTTCTTTACTGCTTCTTGATTTAATCTAGGTAAACTTCCTGGCATTCCGGCACATACAGGACAGATATTTTCATTTGGTTCAAATTCACGATAATTTGCTTTACATGAACAAAATAATTTACTTTGTAAATTTGTCAACTGGCAGTGAATTTCTAAACCAATTTTTGTCATATTGGAACCTCTGGTAGTGTAACTGTTTGTTCTAAAGCATGTGCTGCTTGTAAAAGTAATTTATCATTCATAGAATTTGCCAATAATTGAATTCCAATTGGAAGACCATTTACAATTTTAAATGGAATGGAAATTGCTGGTTTTCCAGTAAGATTTGCAGTAACTGTGTTGATATCAACTAAAAATAGAGATACAGGATCATCAATTTTTTCTCCAATCTTAAATGGTAGGATTGGCACAGTTGGTGCAATTAAAAGATCAAATTTCTTAAAGGCTTCATTGATTTCTTTAGTTAATTTACTTTTTACTTTCATAGCTTTAAGAAAATATTTTCCGGCATGACCTGCAGATGGTACAAATCCTCCAATGATCATTCTTCTTGTTACTTCAGGTCCAAAGTTTTTTCTTGCTTTTGAAATGTATGAATTAAACTCATATCCCTCAACTGGGAGATCATACCCATATCTTAAATTATCATATCTTGCTAGATTGCTGCCTGCCTCTGTTGCTGTAATTGTATAGTATGCTGCAACAGAATATTTCACCATCTCCAATGAAACCTCTTCACAAATTGCTCCTAACCCTTCAAGTTTTGAAATTGCCTCTTTTGTAGCTGTCATTACTTCCGGATCAATACCATCTCCAATCATCTCAGTAATTATTCCAATTTTTTTACCTTCAATTCCTGAATCAATATTGGCCAAATAATCTTCATTGTTGTTATTTACAGTAGTGCTGTCATTAGGATCTAGTCCTGCAATTAGATTTAGCATGAATGCGGTATCTTTAACAGTTCTAGTGAGTGGTCCTATCTGTTCAATGCTATTAGCA
>JAMHKW010000064.1:0-2951 GCA_028439805.1 Candidatus Nitrosopumilus sp.
TGTAAGAACGTGCTGCGGCATCATCAGGATTGTTTTCAAGAGCTTTTGCATTAATCTCAAAACCATCTGCAGCAATTTTTTTAAAATCAGTCATACTATGTAATTTATTTAGCTCGTTTTAAGATCTTTCGATTTTTCAGATATGCGGTGAGAAGATAAATTCCGGCCAGAACAAATCCAATGCTTGCAACAATTACTATTACAGTAGTGTTGGTTTGGAAACTGGTTCCAGCATCATATCCAGAATAGGCTCCAACAAAAATAAAGAACATTCCTAAAACAAGATATGTTCTTTGGTAAAATAGATTCATCTAGATTGAAATAAGTTCTAATTGAGAATCTTCAGTTATAGAATATTCATCCACATATCCAGATGTCAATTCCAGAACATACTGTGCATTATCAGCAGCGACACCAACTGATTTACAGCTCATTACTTCAACAGGAGTTATGCATGGAGGAACATTTTTTTCAATCGAGACTACATTCCCGTTTTCATTGAACCATATAATGTCAAGATGAAATTGCATGTTTTTCATCCACATAGATCTATTTCCAGGTTCATCAAATACAAACAGCATACCTTTGTCATCAGCAAGAAAACTTTGAGTTTCAAACATCAAACCACGCATTCTACGAGGATCAGTATCTGCAATGTATACTTGAAGAAGTTTATCATCCAACTGGACAGTACCCATTAGAAAATTTGAATTCGCATCAATTGTTATTTCAGAAGGAAGAGATACAATTCCGGCCACACCAACAATTACAGCTGCGATTCCAATTGGAATCAAAACCTGAAGACGAGTTGGCATACTTTATGATATAACATATAAAATAAAAACCAAAGCAATTACAATGATGCTTTGAATTGGTTAATTGAGGACATAGTTTCGTGTGTGCTTTGGCCAATATCTTTCAGCGTAGATCCATTATATTTTTTCTCTAAATATCTGCCTGCCAATATCATCGGGGCACCAGCTGCAACGGTTACCCCAGTTGGTTCAGGAATCCATAACATGAGAAAACCTAATTTTTGCATTTTTCTACCTGGTGCAGATGCATGAGTTAGTGCACCAAGTGATTGAGATGTTTTTTTATCATCTAGTTTCCCCATATCAGAATACAAATCAGAACGCCTAGAAGCTGATTCCCTCATAATTCGTAAACGTTCAATTTGTTCCCTAAGAATATATTGAAAAATATAGTTAACAGTCAGTGATCAAAATTGGCTACATTCAAGTCAAGATTTTGTCACAATAATTTCCAATTTATATAAAAGCAGATTCATATCGCCATAATGAAAAACAAGACTTCACGTAGGTTAGAATCAATCAAAGCAGCACATGAATCTGAGAAAACAATTTCTTCGAGAGTTGAAGATTACCTAGAAGTTATTTCAGAACTAGTAGATATGAAAGGATATGCTGCAACGCTAGATATTTCAAGATACATGAATGTTAGTGCACCAAGTGTAACAAAAATGCTCAAGAAATTGGATGCAGATGGATATTTGGAATATGAGAAATATTATGGAATTAATTTAACAGAAAAAGGCCAAAAAATTGCAGATATGATAAAACAAAAACACGGAATTTTACTAGAGTTTTTTGAGATTTTAGGAATTGGTAAAGAAATTGCAAATCAAGATGCAGAAGGAATTGAGCATCATCTAAATCCAAAAACAATTAGACAGATTAGAAAATTTGTGACATTTTTCAAAGCAAATCCAAAAGTGGTTAACAGTTTTAATGAATTTTAATAGATTTATCTAAAAATTTCCTCTATCTTTTTACGACTACCTTTTAAGAAAAATAGTCCTCCAGCACCCAATAATGCAAAGGGGGCAGCGTAGAATAACAAATCTAACATTGGATCTCCACACATACCATAAATCAGGATAACTAGTATTTGACATTTTTTGTTAATACTTTGCTTTACTAAGATTCTAATCTCTTTTTAAAAATATTTCCAGATTATCATCGTTATTAACAAATCTAGAAAAACGCTTTCCCTCAGTAGAACGCTTCAAAATTTTGATTTTTCCTTTTTTGCCTATTCTAGATGAAAATAGGAATTCACCATTCACCACAAATCTTGCCACATTTCCAGTATACTGTCTATCTACCTCAAATATCAAAGCGGTTCCAGACTCGCCATAATCGTATGATAAAGATTGAGATGGAAGATCTTGTTGTGTTCCATGTTCTTCAACATCAATGTGTAAACCAAGAGATTTTTCTAATTCTTGAATAGTTTTTCCTGCTTTTCCAATTAATGCAGGGATTGAATCTTTTGAAACAAAAATCTTAATTCTACCAGGGCTGAGAAATTCAACTTTAGGATGAGAATCAAATCTATATAATCTGTCTAGAATTTTTTCTTCTGCTAAATGTTCAATTCCAGATTTTTGTGAACCCTTTTCATCAACAGGAATTATGATGTTTTCCTCGCCAAAGGTGTAAATTTCATATTCCAAAGTGTTTGTTTCAAAATCAGATATCTCAATTACAGGTCGTGCTAAATCTTGTTCAACCATTCCAGACGGAACCTTTACTTTTAGTTCAAGTTCATAGACTTTGGAAATTCCTCCATCTTTTACATAAATTACAGTGTCAAGTACATTTGGAATAATTCCAAGTTCAATTTTTCCAATAAATCTTTGAATGGCATCAATCGGAGTATTTGCATGAACAACTCCAACCATACCAACACCTGTTAATCTAAGATCACTGAAAATTCTAAAATCTTCTCTTCGCCTAACCTCATCAAATATTGTGTAATCAGGCCTAACAAGTAATAAAATGTCTGCAGAATTTTCAAAACTCCCATCTAATCGAGTATACTGTGTTACTCCAGGATCAACTTGTAAATCACGTGGAGATTCAAATGTTTTTACAATATTTCCAGTTCTATTGAAGAAGTTTGCAATTCCTGATGCGAGAGTACTT
>JAMHKW010000064.1:2961-3280 GCA_028439805.1 Candidatus Nitrosopumilus sp.
AAGTGATAGTCTTCTAATGCCATTTGTTTGATTGGGTGAACTATAGTTATTTCTAAAAGTTCAGAAAATGGAGGTCTTGTTATGGCAATTCTATAATCCCTATACTGGATTACCAAAGCACCAGGTTTTGAGATTTCTGTATTTCCAAGAGTTTCATCATCTATTGCAGATAAAATCTGAGTTGTGATAATTTCAAGATAATCACGGTCAAGTGTTTTTGTATCAAGTTCTACTAATTCAAAATTACCAGGCATTCCTTTCTTGCCAAGAGGTTTTTGATTTTCTTTAAGATGAATGCTCATTGTGGTAGGATCAAAGA
>JAMHKW010000064.1:3393-6237 GCA_028439805.1 Candidatus Nitrosopumilus sp.
ATAATTGCAATTTAGGCTTGGTTCTATTATGTATTCTTTTAATGCATAAAACAATCTACATTGTTTAACAAATTATTCTCACAAAGCCAAACAAAAGAATTGTTTTAGATCGATATGTATGTCAGGTCAGAATAATGCGAATTTACAATTTCATTCAGATTGTAATAATTACTTTGAATCATTAAGAGAAAAAGGTGAGACCGACTTTGAATTTGAAGATGAGTATTTCTTCACTATGCCTGCAATATCACAAATGAGTTTAGACTAAGATTTCATTCCAGAATTTTAAACATATTTCATTTACTTTGAGTCTAAAATCATCCATGAGAATATTTCATCTAACCATTTGAGTAAGAAGAAATTTTCTGGTGGTTCGGGTTCATACATTGGTGGTTCGGGTTCATACATTGGTGGTTCGGGTTCATACATTGGTGGTTCGGGTTCATACATTGGTGGTTCGGGTTCATACATTGGTGGTTCGGGTTCATACATTGGTGGTTCGGGTTCAGTAAGAAGATTTTCTGAGATCTTTACAATTGTTGGTTCATCATTAGAAATTTTATTAGAGATATTTTCAGTTCTAGGAATATATGATGGTTGATCATCATTAATCTTTCTAGATTGGGAATTTTCTTGGTTTGATGTATAACCAGTATGGTCACCGTCAAATTGTTCTATTACTACGTTTCCAGTACAGGAAAGAAGTTCGCCGTGAAGTTTTTCAGGAATTAGCAGATGTCTAACATCATCACGAATATTTTGAACTTGTATGTTGTATGAATTTGAATTTGATGAAACATCTGCAACCATACTTAACATGGTTTGATTCAGATAGTTTTGAACTGGATTTACTTTACCGTGATTGAGTCCATTCTCATCTTTTACAGTTAGATTTAGTGCACCACATGTAGAATATCCAAGTATTTCAATTTTAGATAGAGCACATAAATTATATTTTATTTCATACATTCGTAAGGATTTTCCATTCAGTGCATCTAGTGAACATCCAGACCCAGATCCCCCGGATGAACCTGTAGACGGTGCACCTGCACTTCCAGATTTAGAACCTACACTGAATGGAGATAAACTATCTACAGTACATGTAACAGTATTTGCCGTAGTATTAGTAGTACAGTTTTGTTCTTCAATCCAAATATTGTTTACATAATGGTACAATGTTAAATTCTCCTCATCATTAGTCTCTGAATCTTGATAAGGTAAAGTTACTACAATGTCTCCAGTAATGCTTGCAGTGTCTGCTGATAGGTCTATTACATTTCCTACGCTTGCACCCAATCCTTCCATTGTAAGTGTAGTTCCAGATAAGGTTGCACCTGCAACAGTAGCAGGATCAACCAAATCAGCTTTAATGTTACCATCAGTACTTACAGTATCAAAGGTCATTGTAAGTCCCAACCCATCAATTTCAAATGTTTTGTCATCTGAAGTAATTTGACGTAATGTTGCAGCTGGGTCAATGCCTGCCCCATATTTTTCACCAGGTGCGATAACATTTGCAGGATCTGGCACACATGCAGAATCACTACATTCAACTTCATTTATCACAATACCGTGTGATAGAATTGTGTTCACTGGGAAAACTTGTTCATTATTGAAAACACTCCCTTCAGCAAATGTCATTCCTTCTCTGAATGTCTGAACTGCAGAAGTAAAATCACTTTTCTCAAAGTGAATATGCTTTTCAAAATTTTGTACAGCTCCAAATATTTGTTCAGACCCAAACTTTGTGCCTGTCTTGAAGGTGTTTGTTACCGACCACGTTCCTGCAACCTCTCCATCTTTTACAGGTGCTGCAGAAAAATCTGCATTTGGTCCAAATGTATTTGCACCTGTAAAGGCTATAGCTGAACCATCACCAAATATAATTCCATTTCCAGTAAATGTGTAAACCTTATCTCCAGGGTATGTATGTGCACCCGAAAAAAAAGTTCCAGCTGGAAATGTTTGACCATCTCTAAAATCAATACCTGCTTTAAATTTCATATGTTCACCAAAAGTGTGTTCTCCGGTAAGATCTGTATTTGCTTCAACTACTGCCCTGTCAGCAAATGTCTCCGCATGTGCAAGTGGTGAAAGTCCAATTAATCCTAAGCAAATAACAGCCATTGCAATAATAAATTTCCTATAATTCAGTTTAGAATTATACAAGATTAATGATGAGACAATTGAACTAGACAAAGATAAACAAGAATACCGCAAGGGCAATTGCAATTACAGGTGAAAGTTTTAAATGGAATTGATTTATCATGCGGCCCTGTTGTTTTCCATGATATACACTGTGACGAATTTCACGTCCTGAAGAAATTACATTGTTTGCAATCAGGGCATATACAATTATCATCATTTTATCATAAAGTGTCAGATAGCCTAACGCGGGAATTTGATCTAATGCATTGATGTGCAAAAACACTACCGCAAGTAATGGAATTAATGCTAATGCTGCACTCACATCAAAGTTTTCAGGAATTATATATGCAATAAAGGAAATAGTGAGAACAATTAGCACAGGGAATATAATTTTAAGAAATGAACCAAGAGGAGAACGCTCTACTGTAAATTCTGCGACATAACGAGAATAACTTTCACCAGAAGTTCTATACGTTTTTTCTATGACTGAAAAGTTTGGGTCTGTTACATACCAACCAGGAACATTTGCAGTTTCATCAATTCCAGATGCCGGATCTACTTTCAGTATCACTCTTTCAGTACTCCATGGAGTAACTGGTTCAATGTCAACTTTGAGTTTTATTTTTTCAAATGGAAAATCATGAAAGTCCATTGTGTTGACAAAAGTACCTCTAACTCTTTGCTCATAGATGTTTG
>JAMHKW010000065.1:0-917 GCA_028439805.1 Candidatus Nitrosopumilus sp.
GAGGAGCAATGGATTGTGTCAGAAGAATGTGCAAAGAAAATTTCATTCTTTGAAAAACAAGTTACAATTAATGGCGATATACCAGGTAGTGAGTTAATTGGAAAATCAGCAGTTAACCATGATGGACAAGTGATTCCAATTCTACCTGCAGACTTTGTAGAGCCTGGTACTGGTACTGGTCTTGTAATGTCAGTGCCTGCTCACGCACCAAAAGACTATCAAGCTTTGATGGATTTCAAGTCAAATCAGCCTCAAGGCTCAGAATTTCAGCTAATCAAGCCAATTTCCATCATAGTTACTGAAGGATACGGAGAGTATCCTGCAAAAGAGATTTGTGAAAAACTAGGAGTTTCAAACCAAACTGATTCCAAGCTAGAAGAGGCAACAAAGGAATTATACCTCAAAGAGTTTACTGATGGAAAATTAAATGAAAAATGCGATATTTTCAATGGAGAAAAAGTACAGTTTGGACGAGACAAAATTAGAGCTTGGCTCCAAGAAAATAATATCCTAGAGAAATTCCCAGTACTTGAGAATGCTCCAGTGCATTGTCGTTGTGGAGCAGAATGTGTTGTTAAAATATTGAATAATCAATGGTTTCTCAATTATGGAGATGAAAGCTGGAAGGAACTAGCTCGTAATTGTTTTGATGAGATGAATATTCTACCAAATAATATCAAAACAGAATTCAAAGAGGTAATTGATTGGTTACATGAACGAGCATGTGCAAGACAACAGGGACTTGGAACAAAGTTACCATGGGATAAGGATTGGATTGTAGAGAGTTTATCTGATAGTGTGATTTACATGGCATATTACACCATATCGCGATTTGTAAATGATGGTACAGTTAATGCTGAGAATCTAACTCGTGAATTCTTTGATTACATTCTACTTGATAAAGGAGATAGCGCATT
>JAMHKW010000065.1:927-6072 GCA_028439805.1 Candidatus Nitrosopumilus sp.
GAGGATGTAATTAGTATGATGAAAAAAGAGTTTGCATATTTCTATCCAGTTGATTCTAGACATTCAGGTAGAGATTTGGTACAGAATCACTTGTCATTTTTTGTCCTTAATCACGTTGCAATATTTGAGAAAAAATTATGGCCAAAAGAGATTGTAGTTAATGGTAGTGTAATGATGGATGGTGCTAAAATGAGTAAGAGTATGGGAAATATTATTCCACTTCGTCAGGCAATTAAAGATCATGGAGCAGACCCAATCAGACTAGCAATAATATCGTCTGCTGAATTATTACAAGACGCTGATTTTAACATGGAATCAGTAACTGGGATTCAAAGCAAGCTAGAATCATTATTGGAAGAGTGCTCTAGGCTCAAAAATGCCCCAATTGGAGCATTACAAGCTGAAGATAAATGGATTTTATCTAAAACTCAAGGATTGATTTCGGTAGTTACAGAATCAATTGAAAAGATGAGATTACGTGAAGCTCTACATGAGAATTTATTTTCATTTGAATCTGATTTGAGCTGGTATGCAAAAAGAGTTCAAGCTAAAGGAAGAGAAGATGTTTCAGGAATTTTGCACAAAATAAATTCAGCTAGAGTTGCAATGTTGTCTCCATTTGCACCACATGTAGCTGAAGAAATGTGGGAGAAGCTTGGAAATTCAGATCTTGCATCAAAATCAGCATGGCCTGCATATTCTAAAGATGAAGTTGATGCAACTACTATGCAATCTGAAGAATTGTTAAAGGGAACAATTGATGATATTGCAAATATTATCAAAATTACAAAAATTACTCCACAAAAGATTGTAATCTATGTAAATTCAGATAATATGAAATCTAAAGTTTATCGCAAGGTACTAGGAATCATGGTTGGCGGTCAAAATAACATGGGGGTAGTGATGAAGGAATTAATTGCAGATCCTGAAACTGCAGATGCCAAGAAAATGCCTGACTATATCCAAAAAGTAATCAAGGATTTGCATTCAGAGTCTGAAGAGATTAAAAAAATGAAGCTAGAATCTGATTCATTTGATGAAAAAGAGTTCCTATCTGAGGAATTATCTAGCATTGGTAAGAAAGAATTTGGTGTGGATATTACAGTGTATTCAGAATCAGATGCTGACATTTACGATCCTAAAGGAAAAGCAAGACATGCAAGGCCATTCAAACCTGCAATTTTGATTGAGTAGGATTTTAAATTAATTCTCTGAAGGGGAATTGTATGATTGGTTAAAATCTCTAATCATATTTTTAATAAAACAGTTGCATAGTTCTGCATAGTTATTCAAAATAGCCTCAAATTTCCCCTAGTACTCATTAATTTCATAATAACCCGCCTCTTATCACAGAAAAAAAAGAACTCACTGAAATGAGATTTCTACAAATTACACTTGAAAAGACGAGAGGAGGTGAAAGATGAATGAGTAAATTAGCAGATTACCAAACAATTGGAGATAGTGCATCACTTACAAAAATTGGCGAAAAGGCCTTCACCATTATTGACATCCAAGATTCAGACTATACAAAAGGAGCTGACACCACACCAGGTGTTAAAATCACAACTGCAGAAACCTTTGAGATCGATGGAAATAGTATTAGTAAATTCCATACAACTCGAGTAGCTGTAGTTCAGAGATTATCTAATCAGAATCTCAGAAAAGATGTCAATGAGGAGAAAAAACCACTAGGACCAGTCAAATGTGTATCTCAAGCAGCAGCAAATGGAAAGAATTTCTTTAATCTAATAGACGCATAGAGAAATTTTAATCTCTAAAACTTTCTTTTTTTGAGAGAATCAATCTTATCCCATTTTTTTATAAATCCAGTGTATTCCGTTTCATTTTTTTCTGAATTTATCATATCTGTAACTCGTACTAGAGTGTCATATAGAAAATCATGAAATTGTTGGTTGTATGGCTCATGAAAATCATATTGAGAGCACCATAACTTTAGGCTGTTTTGTATGTCTGGCAATATATCATATTTTTCGTCCATGATAACTCTAATCTCTTTTTTTATTTCAATTTTCCTTTTTTTAGAATCTAATCTGAATTAATTACCCCAAGACTTTGTGTTTGTTCTTCTGAAATTACCTTTATCTCGTTTGGAATGTTTTGCTTTGTAATTTAGCAGAAATATACCGATGATAAAACCAATACCAGTAATTGCTAAGAGTGGCATAATTGCCTCTTTTGGCAAACTATCCAAGAATACAGCAATAATTCCAATAATGGCTGAAGCAATTATCAAAGCTAATCCCGCACGCCGATTACTCAATACAATAGGAAATTTTCTATGAACTTAACAGTGTTGTTCACTTGAACAATTTCTGATTCCTTACCTTCCTTTGATTCCTGAAAGTAATGAGATGATATTTGATGTATTAATCAAAATTAGCCTCAGAATCTAACTTACAGAAATAATTCCTTTTTCTACCATATACTTTAGTCCATTAACAAATTCATCTTCTGAAATTACACCATCTACCCACCACTTTGCATTTTGCTTTATCCAAGAAGGTATACTGTCTTCAGAAGCAGAAGCTGCAGGCAAATCAGAGATTGCAATAATTTTCTCTTTTATCATAAATGAGATTCCTTGCTTGAAGGAATTATCATCAATTGAGCCATCTGCCCACCACTTTGCATTGTTTTTAATCCATTCAGGAACTATTTCTTTAATTTGTGATACATCAGAGATTGCTGCAAACTTTTGAATCCTGTTACTAGAATCAGCAACCCAAATCTCTCCATTTAGATCAACATCAATTCCAGTCATATGATTAAACTCGCCAGGACCATTCCCAAATGTTCCCCATTTTGTAATGTAATCTCCAGTCGTATTGATAACAATAACACGATCATTTCCAGAATCTGCAACATAGAGATGCTCATTAGAAAATTCTAAAGAAACAGGGTCTTGGAATTGTTTGTTACTTTCTCCTGAAGTTCCAAATGATTTTGAAAAAGCGCCGTTATCTAGAAAATGTAAAATTCGGTTATTTTTTGTAGAGAGTAAAAAAATATCATTATCTCCATTAGTTGTAATTGATTCAATTGATGAAAATTTAGCTGAAGCAGTTAAAAATTCATTAATTTCGCCAACATAGTTACCAGTTGCATCAAATTTTAGAATCCTATTTTGATTTCCATCTGAGATATAATAAATTCCATTTCCATCAACTGCAATATCAGTAGGGTTTTGAACTAGTTGATATTCAAATCCAGAATTTCCCCAATCACGAATAAAATTACCATCATTATCAAAAGTTATGATTTTTGAATTTCCAATATCAGAAACATGAACATACGATTTTTCTGCAAGAATAGCCTGAGGATTAGTTAGTTCTCCTTCACCACTACCAATGGTTCCCCAAGTTTTCACTAGATTTCCACTATTATCAAAAACTTTGATTTTTTTATCACCAGAATCAACAACAAACAATTCAAGGTTAGGAGAAATGGATAAATCAGTAATTTCAGAAAAATTAACATTTTTTTCATCAATTGTTAGTAAAATTTCTGGACCAGCATACTCTGTAACTTTGATTTCCTCAGGAGTCATTGCATTACCAGAAACAAAGAAAAGTGCAAAAGTTTCAGATGAACCATATTTTACATGTAATTTTGAATGGCCTTGAATAAAGTCAGTAGATAAAACATGTGGAATTGTAAATGTTCCAGATGTAGGACTAACAAAAGAAAATTGGCTACTTTGCTTACCAGAAGAATCCATAAACCAATAGATAATTTGTGCATCAACTAGTTTGTCTGTACTAATTGTAGCTTGAATTGATTCACCTGGTCGGTATTGTGATTTATTTAATGTGATTTCGATATTAGATGTAACAGAATTTTCTTTGGTTATTTCTAATACTTCAAAAGAACCAATGTTGCTGTTATTATTATATTCAAACTGGAGCAAATACACTCCAACATCAGAGGTGTCAATATCATCAAGAATGACTCTAGTAAGAGAATTTGTTATGGAAACAGTCTTTGTGAATAATTTTCCAGAAGGCGAAGTGATAGATAATATTCCTGAATCGGCATTTATGTTAGGCATGACAATATTAAGTTCCACAGGATCAGTTGGTAAATAGAATTCTTTGTTACTACTCAAAAATATCGAAGTGCTCGAATCAGGGTTTACTATTTCAAATGGAGCATCAACTGAGATGTTGTAATAAGTTGCAACCAGATGAAAGATGCCAAAAGAGTTTTTGTCAAGTAATTCATCAGCTGAAAAATGTTGAACAATTACAGGTTGGTACATTTTTGTTTTAATTTCATCAGTAGGTAATACAGAAAATCCATCATCATTTAGAATATTACTAGTTAATGTTTCAGAAGATGCTGCAATTGGATTGTAATAGTTTGTAGAAAATTTAGCAATTATAGTACTTCCAGGCAGATAAGATAATCTATCAGTAGTTATTGAAACAACTAGTGGTTCTACTTCAACATTAATAGTTTTTACAGCATCATTGTATTCATAATGTATTTGCCATGTACCAAATTGCCCATCAAAGGCATTACGAATAATTGAATGAGTTGCTTTAGAGGCTTGAAGAGATGGAAGAAAACCATCTATAACAATTCCATCAGGTTGCGTAACACCCCATACTACATCTCCACCAGAATATTCTTCAACTTCAACGTAAATCTGAATCCAATCATTAGGACCAAATAATGATTTTTTAGGTTCTGCTAAAATTTCAGATCCATATGCAATTTGAGGTATAATTAAAAATATCATTAAAACTGTAAAAATTAAAATTTTCATCATTTGATTCAACTATCTTAAGAAAAATAATGTTATGAATACCTAATTACTGTAAGGTAAATCAGATCAAAATTTTCCTCTTAATCTAATATTTCTTTGGCTTTTTCCCCTTTTCTTGTCTTGTTGTTTAGCCTTGTATTTCTTAACTTGTTGTGCTTGCCTATCCTCTTTCCAATTTTATTTTTTTAATAACATCTGCAACTAATTCTTCATCTTTTAGAGTCAACTCTTGCAGTTTTTTCTTATATTCTTGATCACCCCATTTGTCTTGCTTGAACATTTCTTTGACTAGTTTTACAATTTCAGATTTATTTCTCTGATGATCACGTTTTACTATTTCAGAATCTTCCATGATT
>JAMHKW010000066.1:0-3508 GCA_028439805.1 Candidatus Nitrosopumilus sp.
TTCTGATAAAATTCCTAGTTTAAATGAGAAATTTTTAGTTGGTGCTCTTAAAGGTCAACACCTTATGGTTGTTGATGTTGAAAAAGATGGTTCTCTAATCAGTGTAGAAAAAATGTTTGAAGGTGAGTTTGGTAGAATTAGAACTGCACAAATTGGTCCTGATGGTACTTTGTATCTTCTTACTGCAAATGGTGATAATGACAAGATAATTCGAATATCTGAAACTCCTCTTCCAGAAGTTACAAAGTTTACATCAAGTGTATCTGGTGACAATTCCATAATTCTATACTTGATAATTGGAATTGTGTTGTTTGGAATTTCTGTTGGAGTATTTACAATTAAACGTAAAAGTTAACTTATTGACTTCATTATCCAAAATTTAGCGAAAAATAATATTTTCATAATAGATTAGTGACTAGAAATCATACTATTTATCTGATAATTATTCTAACTAAGTAGGAGGTATGGAGAATCATGAATTTTGTTTTTAAAAATAATCTCTTAGATGAGTCTATTGTAAATACTACTATTTTCCAGAATAATTAATGAAGTTAATTGTTGGAATTACTGGTAGTACTGGTGTAATTTATGGAATTAGAATGCTTGAGACATTAAAAAAATTAAACATTGAAACTCATTTGGTAATGTCTGAATGGGGGGAAAAATGCATCTCTATGGAAACTGAATATACTCCTGAATATGTTAAATCACTTGCCACAAATACTTCTGATGAAAAAAATATGGCAGCTAGTGTTTCTAGTGGAACTCACAGAATCAATGGTATGATAGTTGCTCCATGCAGTATGAAAACATTGGCTGCAATTGCAAATGGGTATGATGATACTCTTGTTGCACGTTCAGCAGGTGTCACAATTAAAGAAGACAGAAAATTAATTTTAATGGTTAGAGAAACACCTTTGTCTGCAATTCATTTAGAAAATATGCTGAAACTTTCCAGGTTAGGTGTAATTATTTTGCCTCCTGTTACTGAATTTTATACCAAACCCAAAACAATTGATGATATTGTAAATCACGGGGTTGGGAAATGTCTTGATCAATTTGATATTGATCATGATTTATACCCACGATGGGGTAGTTTCTAAAATACTGTTGGCTACGTTCTCATTAGAAAAAATAATTCATGCAAAAAGAAAAGATGTTTTTAATATTTTTTCTAATTATGAACAATATGAAAAATTAATTCCAAAATATTTTCCATCTACTCGTATACGTTCAGTTCGAGGTGATGTTGCAGTAGTTGAAGAACATCTACAATTGGGAGATTTGGAATTAGTATTAATGTCCAAACATGTTTCAAAACCATTTGTTTTACATGAAGTTTATGTAATTGGTGGAAAGTCTAAGGGCAGCTATATCCGACAAGAATTTGTTGAAATTTCTGAAGGAACAAAAATTTTAGTTGATGTGGATTTAAAATTGACGGGAATGATGAAAATTCCAAAATTACTGGATAAATCAAAATTGGCTGAAAATTATTCTACTTTATTGGATGATTTGGCAAAACTATGTGAAAAATCAGTCTGATTTTGCTTCTTTGTCTTTAGAAACATTGTCTATTTCACCTTTGAAATCTTTTAGTTCTTGATCTCCTTGAATTTTTCCTTTTTCAAATTCTCCTTTGGCTTTACCAAATGTTTTTGCCAGTTCTGGAATTTTTTTTGCACCGAAAATTAGTACTCCTATCACTACTACCAAAACTATGATTTCAGTACTTCCTAACATTATATCCCAACTTCCCTTATTTCAGATTTAAGTGTTCAACTTTTCACGTTGTTTACGCTCAATGAATAACATGCCTGCAAAATACAATCCTATCATTGGACCTGCAACAAACATCATTGTCACTCCTGTTCCATCTGGAGTTATAACTGCACCAAAAATTATAATGATTACAATTGCATATCTTGCATTCTTTCTCCAAAAATCACTACCTACCATTTCTGACATTGATATTGCATACATAACTAGTGGAAGTTGAAATGAAAATCCAAATGCTAATAAAAATTGTAATACAAAAGTTACAAACTCCATTACATTTAGAAAAGTAACTAATCCTGCAGATTCACCATATCGATATAAAAATTCTAAAATGTAAGGAATTACAAAATTATATGAAAATACACAACCTGTAATGAATAATCCTAGTGCAGGTAATGAAATATTTCTACTGACATTAATTTCATTTTCTTTTAATGCTGGTTTGATAAATCCTACAAATTCTTTAATGATTACTGGCATTCCTACTACCATTCCAACTAATGCTGAAACATACATTTGAGCAAAGAATGCTTGTCCTGGAGCTGTTTGAATTAATTGAACTCCTTCTGGCACTAAATTTTCTTTCATATGATTTGTTATTTGTGCTGCAATGTTATTTTGAGGGTCTGGCAATGGATAGTATAGGGTGATTTCTCCTATGATGATTGGCTCTGCATGAAATGTTAAAATCACAACTGTAATTATTCCAATAACTAAAACTATTCTTAGTAATCTTTTTCTTAATTCTTCGAGATGTTTATTGATACTTTCTAAATCTGACAACTAGATCTTTTTGTCGTATGATGTATGAAAATGTATATTTTCTGAAATCATCTATTTTGGAACAGGTAGTAGTTTTGCTTCAGGCATTCCTGCTTCCTTTAATGCATCTGCTGAAATATCTTCAAATTCTAATGATATGATTGCTTTTGTATTGAATTTGGTTTCCATCTCTTTTGCTAATGCTCCTATGTCTTTACTTGAATAGATTTCATCTGAACCTTTCAAAATTATTCTATCCCCCTTTTCCATTTCTTTACCGTTATACTTTCCTTGTAAAAATTTAGTAATTTCTGGAAGTTCATTTCTATCTATATTATTATAGAAATAACATATTCCCTTGACAGATTCATAATCATATGCTGTTCCATTTCTATACATGAAAACTCCGATAAAATGTGCTTCCTCTTCTGGTTCTCTAATACATTTAATCTCCCAGTTTAGTAATTTACTTTCATCATAATCAAAATTATCTGTCTCTTTGGCAGTGATTTTCCAATATCTCATTCTTTCCTTTCTTACCATGTGTATTGAGTTCAATTTTTCTGGTATAATTATCTAACCCTGACTTTGCTGTCTAGAAATCTAAATTACTAGCCTGATTAAATAATTTAGAATGAGCATACGAAAATCTATTCGTAACCAATATCTTAAATTTTTAGACCGAGAACCCGAATTAGATGATTTAGATTTCTATTGCACAGAATTAGAATCTGGTAGAATTACTTTAGATGATCTAATATTGATTATTAAAAATTCTGATGAATATCACAAATTACCAAAATCTAAAATTTATGAAAATGATTCTTCTAAAATAGAAACTTATAACGATATTAGAATTAAAGGAAAAACTCTATCTTCAGGATATAGAAATTCAGAAGAACGTTATAATGAAATATACAAATTTTGTAAAAAATTTAATCGTCCGATATCTGTATTGGATTTGGGT
>JAMHKW010000066.1:3518-6068 GCA_028439805.1 Candidatus Nitrosopumilus sp.
AAGATTTTCCAGGTGTTTTTGTTGCAGTAGAGAGTAATCCTCAGCGTAAATTATTGGAATTATGTATTAAAAATAATAATCAAAACATACTTCTTTTGGATAAACAAATGAATCTAAAACATCTAAAAAACCTCAAAGAAGTTCAACATTTTGATGTTGTTTTAGCATTAAATGTAATTCATCATTTTGATGAACCATTTCAAGATGTACTTGACACGTTAATCTCCATGTGTTCATTTTGTTTTATGGAACATCCAAATTCTTTAGAAGATAATTCTACAAAAAATTCTCATCGTCTTAAAACTGAAAAAATGAATCTTGAAAAATTTAAACCTCAATTATTAAACAAAAATGAATCTGGTTTGGGTAATTCTGTTAATCAAAAACTTGAAAGAAACATGTGGCTACTACAAAATACTAAATCAAAAACTATTGATCGTGGATGGAGAGGCACAAGTAAATATCGTGACCAGTTTGGCCTTGATGCTGAAATAAAAATACAGTCTGATTTTAATGAAATTAATGTAAATTATGGTCTAAGAAATGAAAAAAGAAATTGGATTCAGGGTGTTGATTTGAGAACTTTTTTAGAATATAATGGCGTATATCCTACAACTGAAAAAATAATTGATTTAATTGATGAACTAGAAATTGATAATGCACAAGATTTGGGACCTCATAATCTTATTTTAAACGGTAAGAAATTATTTTTGATTGATCAAAATGATAAACTTGATGATGTGAATACTAAAGAAAAATTAAAAGATTTTTTAAAACAAAGTGGATTGCTTTAATTATTTATAAAATTATTCGGAAGATAGATTAATCACTGTTTTAATTTATTGTATATTATGGCTAATTACCGTGTACATGTTACAATAGAAAATAAACCTGGCATTAGTGATCCTGAAGGAAAAACAATTTTGAATGATTTAGTTTTAAAGGGTACTCACCAAAATGTTACTCGAATCAATACTGCAAAAATGTTAAAGTTTTCAATTTCTGAACATGATAAAGATGCTGCACAAACTAAAGTCCAAGAAATTTGTGATGAATTACGAATTTACAACCCTATGGTCAGTGTGGTAACAATAGACGTCTTTGACGCTTAATTTGCTTCGATATTTTCTATAGTTGAATTAATCAGAATTTTACTTCTTAGAAATTCTGTTAAATCTGTTTGAGTGATTACTCCTACTAGATTTTCATCTTCTAATACTACTAACCGTCTAATGTTATTGTTTAACATTTTTTGAACTGCTGATTCTATGGATGAATTTGGTTCTACCCACTTGAATTTTTTTGACATTATTGATTCTAGTTGTATTTTTGATGCTTCCTTATTTTCTGCTACAATTTTTCTCACGATGTCTCTTTCTGAAACAATTCCTACTGGTTTGGAATCTTCCACTACTACTAGAAAACTAATGTCATTATCTTTTAGAATTGTTGATGCATATTGTGCTGTTTTTTCAAGTTCTATGGTAATAACATTTTTTTGCATAATGTCTCTAGCTTTTGACATAGCGATCAACCTGGACATTCACATAAAAATTGTATCTGACTGGGCTCAAATTAAATAACTCTGAATCTAAAAACAATTGTGAATGTTGGAGTTGTAGTTTTTCCAGGAAGTAACTGTGATCGCGATATGTTTCATGTATTATCTGATGTTTTCAATCTTAATGCTCAATACTGCTGGCATGATAAACCGCTTCCAGAAAATCTAGATGTTGTTGTTTTACCTGGCGGATTTTCATATGGGGATCGATTAAGAGCAGGAATTATAGCTGCACACAGCCCAATTATTCAAGACGTTAAAAAAATTGCAGAAAAAGGAATTCCTATTTTGGGTGTATGTAATGGATTTCAAATTCTTGTAGAATCTGGACTACTTCCTGGTGTATTGTTAAAAAATGACTCTCTTAATTTTATGTGTGAGTGGACTAATCTAACTGTTGAAAATAATGATACTCCATTTACAAATCAATTTGAATTAAATCAAAAAATTCCTATTCCTATTGCAAACGGTGAAGGTCGATATTATGTTGATGATGAAACATTAAACAAACTTGAAAGAAAAAATCAAATTGTTTTCAAATATGATCAAGTTGTAAATGGTTCTTCTAATCAAATTGCTGGTGTATGTAATGAAGAAGGAAATGTTGTTGGCATGATGCCTCACCCTGAAAGAGCAGTTGAATCTGAAATTAATCCTCAGGATAACAAACCATCTTCATTAATTTTTGAATCTCTACTGAAAAAAGCGGGTGTTGAAAATTGAGCTTAGAATCTCATGAACTAGAGGATCTTAAAACAAAAATTGGTCGAGAACCTACTTCCACTGAATTACAAATTGTTGCAGCTGAGTGGTCTGAACATTGCTCTTACAAATCATCTAAAAGACATCTCAAAATGTTACCTATGGATGGTCCACTTGTAATAAATGAAAAAGGATATGATTCTGGGGTTCTAGATGTTGGTGACGGTTATGTCGTAACTGCACATATTGAAAGTCACAATCATCCCTCTGCAGTAGAACCCTATGGT
>JAMHKW010000067.1:0-6043 GCA_028439805.1 Candidatus Nitrosopumilus sp.
ATGAATCTATTGAAAATAATAATGTAACAATTCAACAAATGGTAAATTCCGCAATTAAAATTTTTCAAAAATGGATTGAATTATGAATCAAAAAACAACAATTCAAATTTTTTGTGAAATAAATCCTTCTGAGGATCCTGAAAAAGTAAAGCTTGCAATTAACAATATCTTTCCTGATTTAACATTAGAAATTACTGATACTGATATATCTGGAAAATCTAACAACATTCAAATTTTATCACAAATTTCAAAATCAATTCATGAAAATAATATTAAAAAAACATATCAACGTATTCTTAAAAACAACAGTAATAGTGATTCATCCTGGTTCTATCTCAATAAACAGGCTGCATTTGTAAACACTGTAGCACTATGTAGTGAAGCAAACGAATCATCTTTAGGCCCAATTAAAGTAATTTTACGCTCAAATGACATCGAACAAGTAATTGACTCCATAACGAATTAATCAACTAGCTATTTCTAGTCATTTTGAGAGCTTTTTTTTAGCTCAGTTATGAAAAATCAACTTTTACAGGATTATTCATGAAAATACAATTAGCAATAATTGGCGCAGTATTGGTAGCTGGAGGTATTCTATTCTTACCTGAAACAATTAGCCAATTTCCTGCTGGTACAATGATTCTTGATGCATTGGTTTTAGACGCTACTAGCATTAAGGAATACAATGAACACACAAAACAAGTAGGTGATACATTGTATGATGTAGCATTAAAAGCTGGAGATACAGCAGTTGATGTTGCAAGTCAAGTTGAAGATACCATTGATGAAACAGAAATGCCTGAAATTGACTTTCTAAAACTTGAAGAGTAATCTAAATTTCAATTTCAAGTAGATCTTTTGCAGCTATAACAGATTCGTGAATTTGTTTTGCTTCATTCAACAAAATCAATTCATCATTATATCTTGCAGAAAAATGTGTCAAAATTAGATTTTTTACATTAGCATTTTTTGCCAAATCTGCTGCCTCTTTTGCAGTTGAATGATTTGTTTCAATTGCTCTATCCTTTAGATCAAATGAAAATGTACAATCAAAACTCAAATAATCACTATTTTTGAAAAACACTTCTAATTTTTTAGTAGGACGTGTGTCTCCTGAGATTCCTATTTTTTTGCCTAATCTTTTCTCTCCTGTAACTTGTGATGAATTAATTTTCTCACCATCTACTTGTATAGAATTTCCATTTTGTAATTCCTGCCACAATTTACCTTCAGGAATCCCTAGCTCTTTTGCTTTTTCAGGATAAAAAATTCCAACTCTTTCATTTTCTTCAAAGCAATAAGAAAATGCAGGAATTCCATGTTGTGCATCACAACATTTTATTTTATAGTTTTTTTCACTTACTATAGTACCTTCATTTACAATTGTTATAAAAACTGGAAATGGTAATCCAAAATTTAATACTTTGATATTTGCAGTAATGAACTCTTCAATTCCTGCTGGACCAAAAATTTCAACACTTTCTGTTCTTTTTTTTAATGACATTGTTTGAAGGAGACCTAAAATTCCTAAACAATGATCACCATGAAGGTGTGTAACAAAAATTTTCATTTTTTTATTCCAAGGAAGCTTTGCCTTCAAGTATGCAATTTGTGCACCCTCTCCTGCATCAAACATCAAAACCTCATTTTCACGTACAAGACAGATACATGATAAAGAGCGTTCCATTGTTGGTGCTGCAGCTGATGTTCCAAGATAAACTAATTTCATAATATTATTTTCATTTTAATGCATCAGAAATAACTTTTGATACATCCACCTTTGCTGAATCACCTGGTATTGTATTTGTACTAATTATTTGAGAAACACCTGCATCTTTGATATTTTTTGCAGCATTATTTACTAGTAATGCATGTGTGCATGCAACAAAAATTCGTTTGCATTTTTGTTTCTTTAAAAATTGAGTTGCCTTAACAATGCTTCCACCAGTACTGATCATATCATCTACAATTATCAAATCTCTATCTTTCACATCCACCTTTTCTGAAAGAATCTTTACTTTTCCAGTTTTTCTATCTCTGTGTTTTTTTAATGCAATGGAATCCATTTTTAAAAGACTAGCAAATTTCTTAGCTCTTGCTTGGCCTCCTAAATCTGGAGAAACTACCAGCGGATTTTTCATATTTATCTTCTTGAAGTGTTTTACTAATTCATCTATTGCTGAAACATTTTCTGACGAAATCTTTAGCTCTTTTAATGCTAATTTGCTATGAATATCTACTGTTAGAACTTTTTTTACACCTGATGCTTTGAGTAATTTTCCAACTACCCCGATAGTGATTATCTCTCCACCAAGAAATTCTCTATCTTGTCTTGCATATCCCATGTAAGGAATTACGGCGTATATTTTTGAAGAAAATTTTTGAACTTTAGAAACAATACTCAATAATTCTAAAAGATTTGAATCAACTGGTGGATAAGTTGATTGAACCACCACCACTATGCTCTTTTTTGGAATTTGATTAATTGTAATTTTACTTTCTCCATCGGGAAAAACTTTCTTTTCAGTTTTGATATATCTGGCTTTTAATTTTCTAGAAATTCTCTTAGCTAAATCCGACGATCCACACCCACCAATAACTGTAAACTTTGTCATTAAATCAACGAATCAAAACGGATTCTTAAGTTTTCGTAAAATTGTTTTCATTTTTAATTTCCTTTCTTTTGAAGAAATAACTAGTTACTGCAACAATAGACACTCCAATAATCTCAATCCAAAGCCAATCCAATCCTGCTAATTCTATTCTGTTTAGCATAAATGGTGAAAATAATGGAAATGTAGTGCTTGCGTTAAATCCAACATCAGCGAGAAATATGTCAAATGCAATATGTGATAGTACGGCTCCAAATGCTACTGCAATTATTCTCAGATCCTTTCCTCGAAAAATTATAAAAAATATCACTGCAGCAATAATTGCAAATGGAATAGAATGACTCATTCTTGCAACCAACTCAATATCTAAAAATTGTAGTAAATGATCTGCGTCTAATAAAATTGCAAAACTTCCCCCAAGTATGATATATCGAATACTTAATGTTCCAAGCCCAATTACTGCTCCCCAAAAAATATGACCCATTACATGTTCAATAGTAATTCCACTTACTTCAAACGGATTTCCAAGTACAAATGTATATTCACTGTCAGGAAATAACCCGCCAATAATTGAAAATCCAAATGAAATTCCTGCAAAAATTATTGAATTCTGTAAAATGAATTTTATGTGTTCCTTCATCATTTGAAATCCAATTTTTGAATAAATTAATGATTACTATTCATCCGCAGATTCGCCACGACCTAAATCACCCATACCATACTCATCCATTACCTCGTTGCGTTGAGTATCACGTTGATTAATCTCTTGTTCTTCTCGTTTTTCATCACCTTGGTAAACAGTACGTATTGGCCATGGAATTCTAATATCATATTTCTTAAATTCTTCATACATGATTAACCGCATGTCACTTTTTGTTTTGAATTGGGCACCATAATCTCTAACGTAAACCCACATTGAAAAATCCAAAGATGAGTCGTTGAATTTATCAAATCTTACAACTGGTTGTGTTACATCTACGTGAATGTCTTTATCACATCCACAACTTGGTTTATTTTCCCCAACGTATGGGCATCTATTTTGTCTAACTAGATGTCTTCCTCTTGCATCTTTAGCTTCTGTCATTGCACGTTTTCCAACTTTAACTAAAATTGATGTAACTTGTCTTGGATTGTTCAGATATGAAACACCAACGTTTACAACTGCAGGAACAAGTTTGATTTCTTTAGTATAGTTAATAATTTCTGCACTAACTAGTTGTCGTGTAGGGATTATTGCAACTGATTCATTCAAGCCATGGCGAATGTATGTTACTCTTGGTGTAATTTTGTGAACGTATCCATTATATCCGCTTTGTAATTGTATTCTATCTCCCTCTTTGACAACCTTATCTTTTCTGATAAGAATATATGAAAAGTAATTTTCTAATGTCTCCTTTAGTGCTAATCCTACACCAAATGCAAGTCCTCCTGTTGCAGTTGCTAAAACTATCAAATCTACTTCCCACCATGATACTACCCCAACTAGTACTCCAACAAAAATTAAAATTGGTAAAACTTGTTTTGCAGATTTAGGAACACCTTCTTTTTGTTTACGTGAGTATCCAGGTGGTTTATTTCCAGAAATTATTGATTCAAAACCTGAATTCCTTTTTTGTTCTCTCCAAATATCTATAGGATAAATCTCCTCAGGTAATACCCCTGGAAATAATTTCCTTCCAGATACATTCTTTCCAGTTACACAAGCTTCAAAGTATAATTCATATTTTTTCCGTTCAGATTTCTTCCACTTTTCATATGGGTCTTTAGTATTTTTTTCGTAACTTCCAATTGGGGTTCCTCTTGATGTGCGAAAATTTTCCAAGTATAGAATTCCTTCTTCAGTTTGCAAGTAACTATTGAATTCTTCGTCTGTTAGATCATCTGGTTTTTGTTTTGGTGGAATCCATTTGTATAATTTATGAAATAAATCATCAACATCATCTGGGAATCCTCTCATTTCTCTCCAAGCTTCAAAATCTTCACGCTCAAGACGTGAACTATCACGTTTTGTTAATGCTATTGGAACTAATTGTGAAATTGTATAGCCTATCACCAAGATATTTAATGTGTTTAACATTTTTGCAAAAACTTCACTAGGTGCTAATTCTCCTTCTATTTGAATAACCATTGACTCTTCATCAAATAATTCGAAAACTTGGATGTACATGTTCACTGATGAAATTAAAGCAATTGCCAAGAACGGTAAAATTATTTTCCTTGCAAATCTTGCAACGTGTGGTTTTGTATGGTTAAATTTTTGTGTTTTAATCCAAAACGAAAATTTTCTATAAACTACACTAATTATGATAATCCCAATTATTAGTCCAACTACAGCTAATTGCAAAGATAATGATGATGCGATCAATTGTGAAACTGTATCAAACTGCCCAACTGAAATTTCATTAATTTCTTCTGCCATCTCTATATTTTTTGAGAATCCTGAACTTAAGTTAGTAGATTTGTCGTCAAGTTTTCAAAAAACTGTCAAATTTTTTTGAAAAACGCCATTCTAGGCACAATTTCCATACATAACGCAGATCCTAAAGTTTAACAGAGGATTTACCTTAACTTTGTAATGGCACAAACCAATCAACAGGAATCTATTTGGACGGTGGATTCTTCACCATCAATTCAATCAGTTACTCTTGCAAATCTAAGAAAACTTCCACAAATTGAAAATTTCTCAGAAGAGCAAATTTTTGAGATGGAAGTAGTTGGAAATGTGCTTCCTTTCAAAGCAAATAACTACGTAATTGAGCAATTGATTGATTGGAATAATGTACCTGGTGATTCCATGTTTAATCTTACATTTCCACAAAAACACATGCTGAAAACAGAACATTATGACATGATGGCTTCAGTTTTGAAAAATAATCCTGATAGAAAAGAAATTCAAGAAATAGCAAATAAAATCAGATTAGAATTAAATCCTCATCCTGCAGGTCAAATGGAATTAAATGTCCCAATGCTAAAAGATGGGACAAAACTTTTTGGAATGCAACATAAATACAAAGAAACTACTCTCTTTTTCCCTAGTCAAGGACAAACTTGTCATGCATATTGTAGCTTTTGTTTCAGATGGCCACAATTTGTTGGTATGGATGAAATGAAATTTGCAATGAAAGAAGGCGATGATTTAGCTCAATATGTAAAAGAACATCCTGAAATTTCAGACATTCTATTTACCGGAGGAGACCCAATGATTATGAAAGCAAGTTTGTTTGCTACGTATATTGATAAAATATTAGATGCTGATTTACCAAATCTTAAAACAATTCGAATCGGAACAAAGGCTCTATCTTACTGGCCATACAAATTTACCTCAGATAAGGATCATGAAGAAACTCTTGAAACATTTAGACGAGTAAAATCAAAAGGAATACATCTGGCACTAATGGGTCACTTTAATCATCTGGCAGAACTAAAAACTG
>JAMHKW010000068.1:0-1914 GCA_028439805.1 Candidatus Nitrosopumilus sp.
CTTTTTAGCATAATTTCCAAATCCACATTGTTGTCCAACTAAACAATTAATTTTTGATACATCAGGAGTTTCTATTTTTAGAGATACTGAATCATAATAAAATATATTTTCTATTTTACCAAAAACTGATACGGTTTCTCCTGCAACGTACTCCTTCTTATCAACAGCTAGAATTAAGTCAGGTGCTAATCCACCCTTTAGAGAATTATCAGTTACTGAAAAGCTCTGGTCATATTTGTAACCATAGTAACTTGATTTTAATTTGTAAATTCCATCAACAAAAATACCTGCTCGAAGATCAAATACTGCGTAAAAATTTCCTTCTGCATCAGGATATGCTTTAACTTTCATATCTGTGAGGTTCTTTGTCACTTGTCTCAATATTACCTCACCATCATATCCGGTGTGTCGTTCTGAAGGTGCATCATCCCTATCAACACCAGTGTCAAAAGATTGTTGACATGTAGAAGTCACAGTTGAACTGTATTGTGCTCCAGTAGTTGGATTCGTGGACCATTTTGTTCCTGAACCACCTGATGTACATTGAGTACCTGAACCACCACCACCATGATACTCTCCAGTTTCATCACTAGTCTGATATGATGTTGAAATAAGTAATGTTTGTGGGTAAGGAATCGATAATTCAATATAATTCAGTTGAGCTTGAGCAAAATTGGTGGTGTATGAAGAACCACTTTGTGTCTGTCCACTTGTCTTTACAGAAGATTGATCAAGAGATCTTGAATCCTTTAATGCAACGTTTCCTCTAATGACTAATTTTTCACCAGTTACAAAATCCTTTGTGCCATCACAATTAACAGAGTCCATTGAAGGAGGAATTTCTCCTTTACCGATTTGCTTTAAATCTTTTATAATTTCACTTATGTCATGTCTTACACTAGAACATATTTCAAAGACTAAAGGTTCTTGTGTTTCAGTAGTTGGTAAAAGTTCTGATTGTGCAGTAATAATTTTAAATCCAATGGACTCGGTTGTTTTAGAAATTGGATGAATTGCGTTTATAGTGTATTCACCAATATCAAATTGAATTGGATTTAATATTGCACTTATTTGAAAATTACCTATCGCATCAGGAATTGCAGTGAATGTTAATGGTGAATTTGGTGAATGTGATTCATATTGAATGCTAGTTGTACGACGATCTTCAGACATCATTGTTTTTCCATTCGAATCAGCGATAGTGAATTTTATAAAATTATTAAAGTTGTCAAATCTAGTGGACTGATCATAATCCATGACTTTTCCAGATACATTAATGGCAGTTCCGAGGATATATTCAGATTTATCCATTTGTAATCCCAATGGAGTACGTATATCTACAAAAGATTCAGGATTCGCAACAACTTTGAAATTTACATATTCATTTCCAAAGTATTCAGATACGGTTACTCTATAATCACCAAAATAACGAGAAAGATCTTCTTCACTATCAAAACTTTCAATTAAATTAAATTTGAATTCAAAAGTACCATCAGCATTAAGATCAACACTCTTTTTTAGAGTAAATGGATCTGGGCGAATATATTGATCTTTATGTGCATCAGCCGCACGAGTTAAAACTCCAGTTTGTTGTACTTCAAGCGCTATATTCTCAGTCCAAATTTGATTACTTCTACCAGTTACAACAATAGTATCATTAACAGAATAAAGTTCTTTGTCAGTTGATAGTGAAAATATTTTGTCATCTTTTACATCTTCAACTAATTCAAAAGTTGCACGTGCAGAAAGTTCAACTCCTGCCGATCTATATAATGGATCTTGTGCCTTGAATGTTCCCAGTATTACATACGTGCCATAAACAGGGTTTACGCCATGCATCAATAGTTGTGTTGAAAATGGATAAATTTCACCTCCACCAGACTTATGAACAGTAGAAAATTCTGTGTTAGGGAA
>JAMHKW010000068.1:1924-6023 GCA_028439805.1 Candidatus Nitrosopumilus sp.
CCAGCATATTCGATTGACGAATTAGTTTTTCCAAAAACGATAATAGTTTCACCTGTCATGTATGATGTTTTATCAGTAAGAATTTCCAAAGTTTGAGATTCGGTTTCAACAGACGAATCAGCTAGTTCATCAGTAACAAGAAATTCTGTTTTTACAGAATTATCTCCATAAGAAATATCAACATTATAGTTACCTGTATTAAATCCAACAACCTCTTTGATGTCCAAAGTTATGGAGAAATTTAAATCACGATCAGGAAAAACCGTGAATGTGTCATGGTAATTAGGTCCTTGTATTTCGATGTTTATAAATTCAGGAATTGATTCATGAGCGTCTTTAAACAAAGATTCAGTGGTACTTCCATGTATCATCAGAGTTTCTCCAAATGTATATTCAGTTTTTTCAGTTTGAGCAGTGAAGGAATAGAATGTTTCTTGTGTTTCAATTATTATTCCATTGGATGATTTAGGAGTCATAGTTTTTAATTTCCAATCAGATATAGAATTAGTATCTAAACCATCAGTGTTTCTTTGCCAAGTGTCAGCATCGTTATTCTGATCAGCTAGAAGAGGAGTTTGATCAATTAGTTCTCCAGAACTATTGGTCAATGAAATGGTATCACCAAAATCTTTAAACCAAGAACTAGAATATGTGAAAGCCGCAAATGATTGAGGTTCAATTATAGTATTAGCTACTATCTCATATGTTTTCCAAGTAAGAGAAGGGGTTAATGACCATCCACTAATATCAACTGGTTGTGATGTTGGATTATATAGTTCAACAAATTCTGCACCATTTAGAGGATTGATTTCAACTTCGTTAATAACTACAAAACTAGAACTAGGAGAACTTTGTGAAAGTGCAGCAGGAGTTATAGTTCCACCTAACAATAAAATCGCTATTAGGCCAAATAAGAAGGGATTTTTCATATGCATGTGCTATTCATTTATCCCATTTTTAACAATAATAGAATCAAATTGAGAAAAAGTTGATCCATTTATCAAAGTCTTTTGTGTTTTTGAATACAATGAATTCAATTAGGCGTGAATTGGTATAAACCACACGTAGAAATCATACATTTCCAAGTTTTTTTCTGTCACAAATTGGACATTTTTGATTCTCAATTTTTGAACCACATTTTACACATATTCCCTCCCCTACTTCTTTTTCAATCATTTTTTGACGTCGTCCAACAAAAATTCTAATTCCAAAGTAAATTGCAAGTGATATTATTATTGCATAAATTGGAGGAAGACCAACCCCCATCAAACCTATCAGAAAAAATAGAATTCCAACAATTAATAAAAAATCTTTTCTTTTAAATGCCAAGTGATTTTGTATGCGTTGGTATTGATAAAAAGTTAATGCCAAACTCAGACAAATAGATTATTTCATTCAAATTTCCATACTCTAACTCTTCTTCATCGTTCAGCGAATAACATCATAATTCTTTCTATAAATATCTAAAATGGGAGCGGCGTGATTCGAACACGCGATCTCTGCGTCCCAAACGCAGAATCATACCAAGCTAGACCACGCTCCCAGCGAACAAAATCAAAAGCCCAATTTAAGACAATAGATTTTAAATGAGTTAATTAGAGATAGCGCATGGGATTTGAGGATTATATTAAAGCAGGAAAAATTGCAGGAGAGGTTAGAGAAGATGTCAGAAAGACAGATTGGGTAGGAAAAACTGTCTACGAAATTTGCGAATATGTTGAAAATGAGATTAAAAAACGTGGAGCAAAATGTGCGTTTCCAGTTAACACAAGTATTAATGAAGTGGCTGCACATTATACAGCAGAACCAAATGATGAAATAGTAATTACAGATAATGATCTTGTAAAAATTGATCTTGGTGCACAGATTAACGGATACATTGCAGATACTGCAGTTACAGTTTGTTATAATCCAGAATTTGATTCTTTAGTACAAGGTGCAGAATCTGCATTAAAAAATGCAATGTCAATGATGAAAGTAGGTGTCAAATCAAGTGATATTGGAAGAAAAATTGAAAAAACGATCAAAGATTTAGGATTATTACCTATAGCAAATCTTAGTGGGCATTCTCTAGAGCAATATACTATTCATGCAGGAAAATCAGTTCCAAACATTTGGTCAATTGGTTCATTTACATTTCAAGAAGAACAAGCATTTGCGTGTGAACCATTTGTAACAACAGGAGAGGGACTAGGATTTGTCCATGAAGGAAAAGTTAAGAATATTTTTGCCTTAGCATCAAGGAAAAAAATAAAGGATAAGCAAGCGGATGAAATGTTAGACTACATATGGATTAATTTCAATTTGTTGCCATTTGCATTAAGATGGCTATTAGATAAGTGGGAAGAAAAAGAGGCAAGACGTCTTCTAGAAATATTGGTTAAGAAAAAAGCCGTTCACGTATACCCAGTGTTAGTAGAAGGAAATGGTCAAAGAGTTGCACAGGCAGAACATACATTCATTCCAAATGATAATGGAGTAACAATCACTACTAATCCATAGTTATACCGAAAATTTTTGTGATCATCATTTTTCCATCACAATCAGAACAATTTTCAGAAGAAGAAAACACAAAATCTCCATCAGTGAATTTTCGTTTTTTTAATATTTTGCAGGAATTGCATTCAAGAGACGTATAACATGTAGTAAGTTTATTTTTTGAGGTACTCATTGTGATACACCTATTGTATTTCCTACACCAATTACAAGAATTGTTTGTCCAGAAGTGGTATTTTCTCTAATCATTTGATAGAGTTCATCTCTTACAGTATTTGCTTTATCTGCAATTTCCTGAGTCATCAAAGTAATTGCTTCATGAATTGACTGCTTAACAACAAGAGCCAAGATAGGAATTTGATTTTTTGTCGCTATTTCTTCAATTTTAAATCTCTCAGTTCCAATACCACCAATTGCTGCACCGAAACCTTTGGCTATTGATGCAGAATCTTCACCTTCAAGTTTTAATGATGCATCAATCATTATGACAAGATCAGGTTTTTTAATTGAAATAATCTTTTCGAATCCATCACCAGGACGACCTACAGTTGCATTTGGACCTTCAGCTTTTAATAAAAACAAATCTCTATCTTCAAAAGTAGTTTTTGACCATACTGTTTCAAATGCTGCAAGTTCATTAGTAGTGTTTAACATCATTTGTCCAACGACCATTGGTCCAATACTATCACCAATTGGTTGACCTTTTTTAATTGCCGGCATTGCATCTTTTAATGCAACAGCCTCTTCCATTATGAAAGGAATCATCATTTGTAGGGGTAAGATTAATGGAAAATTCTTTTGTTTTTTTGCAGTTAGGTAAAGATGGCGTGTATGTTTATAGAATAACTGTAATGTTGTAACAATTTCTAATAGATTTTGAAGTTTAGATAATTCTACAGACGATAAATCAGAAAACATTCCATTGATTTGTAAACGAATGAAATCTTCTCTGGAACGAACTAGATGATTGATTTTAGAAATTATACCATTAGGATCTAGGTCTACAGGCATGATTGTGAAATAATCAAAAAAATCATCCAATCTTTTTGAAGGATCAGTTCGAGATGTAAGATTATTTTTTACATAGTTTAAAAAAT
Source organism: Candidatus Nitrosopumilus sp. (assembly GCA_028439805.1). GTDB lineage: Archaea > Thermoproteota > Nitrososphaeria > Nitrososphaerales > Nitrosopumilaceae > Nitrosopumilus. Next base: position 5,518 of record JAMHKW010000068.1, read on the forward strand.
CTTTTTTGGTTGAAGCAGTATATTCTTCTAATTTTTGAATATCTTTTTTAATTTCATTTGACGAAATTAATAATTGAATTCTTTGCCCATAAAAAACAAAAATTATAACAGGCAATATCCAAATCAACATCATTAAGGTATCAATATCTTCACCAACCCATGCAAAGAATTCATCAAAGTTAAAATCCAAAATCCCCAACAATCAATCATTTTAATTTTGTAATTTAATCATATCCATCTAATTAATACAAAAATTACGTAATTTCACGAGTATTGTTATTAATGATATTTTGTATGAGTGAATATGCCACAAACAAAACCAATAATCAGTATTGAGAATGTGGTAGCCTCAGCTACAGTAGATCAAAAAATGGACCTTAATGATATTACCAAAAAATTTCCTGATACCGAATACCATCCTGATCAATTTCCAGGGTTAGTTTTTAGATTAAAAAGTCCAAAGACTGCAACATTAATTTTTAGTTCAGGAAAGATGGTATGTACTG
>JAMHKW010000069.1:0-5980 GCA_028439805.1 Candidatus Nitrosopumilus sp.
GGCAGGTTACGTCATCCTTTTAGATTCTATGCAAATCCAGAAGGAACAATTTGTGCAATAATTTGTGAAATAACATTACGAATGGAAGGACTGTATACATTAGTATCATCAATTTTAGATTGGGCAGAAAATAATGGATCTAAAGAAATTGTGATTTTAGATGGAGTTGCAAGTACAGAACATGATGATAAAGCATACTGTGCTGCAGAAGAAGATTTGGTTAGAACAATGGCAGATAAAGACATCAGTTTAATTCCTCAGGGGTTCATCACAGGAATTCCAGGAGGAATACTAAATGAATGCCTAGTAAGAAAAATTCAAGGATTGACATTATTAGCAAAAGCAAACAAAACAGAGCCTGATGCAGGTGCTGCTGCAACCCTAATTGAAGCATTAAACAGATTTTATGAAATGAAAATTAACACATCGGAACTCGAAAAGGAAAAAGACAGAATACATTCAGAATTCAGCGAATTGTCTCAAAAATATGTAGAGCACAGAGAAGAAACATCTGGAATGTATATGTGATCGAAATAACAAGCAAATTCTTTTATTCACAATAAATGTGCAACAAACTATGGCTTTAACATACAAAAAAGCAGGAGTAGATATTTCAAAAATTAAACAAAGCCAAAAAGCAATTGGAAAATTAATTGCATCAACACACAAACTTCAGAAAAAAGCAAAGATGACACATGGGTTTGGACATTATGCAGGGATAGTTGAAATTCCAGGTGGAAAACTATTAGCTACACATACAGATGGAGTCGGAACTAAAGTAGTAATTGCAAATATGATGAAAAAATACAACACAATAGGAATTGATTGTGTTGCAATGAATGTAAATGACATAATCTGCATTGGTGCAACACCAATATCATTTGTAGATTATATTGCTTCAAACAAAAATGATGTAGGCATATTTAAAAAAATTGTAGAAGGATTAGTAAAAGGTGCAAAAAAATCTACAATGCCAATTGTTGGGGGAGAAACTGCAATCATGCCAGATGTTATCGAAGGAAAAGGATTTGCATTTGATTTAGCAGGAATGGTTGTAGGATTATTAGATAAAAAAGACATGGTTTTAGGAAATAAAATTAAAGTAGGTGATGCAATTATCGGAGTAAATAGTTCAGGAATTCATTCAAACGGATATTCACTTGCAAGAAAAGCTTTGCTAACAAAATATTCAGTTAAAGACAAAGTTAAAGGAGTTGGAACCATAGGCGATGCATTACTAACACCTACAGAAATCTATACAAATCCAGTTCTCGAAGTTAATCAAAAATGCAAGATAAATGGATTAGCACACATTACAGGAGGTTCATTTACCAAACTATTACGCCTCAAAAACATAGGTTATGAAATAGACTCACTTCCAAAAATACCTCCAATTATGGGATTAATACAAGATCAAGGGGTGAAGGCAGAAGAAATGTACAAAACTTTCAACATGGGAGTAGGATTCTGTATAATGGCACCAAAAGATCAAGTTAGCAAAATTAAATCAATATTTAAAAAACATAAGATCAAAAGCCAGCAAATAGGACAAGTAATTTCTAAAAAAGGAGTATCAGTAAACTCAATAAAAATTACTTAATTTAACAACAAAAAAATAATTTTTAACTCAACATCACCTTATATGACAGATTTCTTTGATTTTATTAGATAGCAATGAGTGATGCCCATTTTATTGAAACAATAATTGGTGTAGGAATACTACTTTTTGCAGCAAAACTAATGGCAGAACTTTTCCTTAGATTAAAACTTCCAATTGTGTTAGGGGAATTATTAGCAGGAATGATTGTTGGCCCATTTGCATTAGGGGGGTTTTTTGTAATTGATGGAAAACAATTACTTCAGATAAATGATGAAATTAGAATACTAGGAGAAATGGGTGCAATTGTAATTTTATTTATGGCAGGATTAGAAATGACTCCAAAAGAATTTCTCAAAGGAGGAAAAGCGTCGTTTACAGTAGGAACATTAGGAGTAGTAGTTCCATTTTTTGCAGGGTTAGCAGTTTTCCAAATGTTTGGATTTGATGCACTACAATCAATGTTAATTGCAACAGCGCTTACAGCAACAAGTATTGCAATTTCAATTCAAGTATTAAGTGAATTTGGAAAAATTAAAACTCCAGAAGCTAGATTAATCATAGGTGCCGCCGTAGTTGATGACATTTTAGCAATTGCCGTATTATCAGTAGTATCGTCAATCGCAGGATCAGATGGGGGAGTAGATAACATAGACATTACAGAAGTTACAATCACAATTTTGAAAGTATTAGGATTCTTTGTAATAATGTTAGTAGTTGCAGTTGTAGTAATACCAAAAATAATTACACCAAGATTATGGAAAGCAAAAGGCAGTGTAGAAGGAATTGCAACAGCGTCTTTCTTTGGCGCAGCAGCACTTGCAGGCTCTATTGGACTATCGCCGATAGTAGGGGCGTTTGCTGTAGGAATGGCATTGTCAACCACAAAAGTATTTGAGAAAATTGAAAACTATATTGGAAAAATAGGATTGATTTTTGCACCATTATTCTTTGCAATCATCGGAGCACAAGTAGACTTGAGAGCAGTTAATTTTGAGATTTTGATGATAAGTGCGGTGGTTATTATAATTGCAGTTGTAACAAAATTACTCGGTTGTGGATTACCTGCAATGTTCTTTTTGAAAAGTAAGGCACAAGGGATGAGAGTAGGAATTGGAATGATTTCAAGGGGAGAAGTAGGATTAATTGTTGCAGGTGTAGGAGTTACAGCAGGTATTCTTACGTCAGAAGTATATTCTACAATAGTAATAATGGTAGCAGTAACAACAATCATCACACCAATTTGGTTGAAAATGGAGTACAGGAAAGAGCAGAAAAACGACAATAATGAATCAAATAAAACAGTAGAGCAAAAATCAGAATAAATTTTAACAGAGATATTTTATTAATAATTATGAATAAGTTGGATCCAGCACTATCTAAAGCATGTACTGAGATTACAAAAAATCTTTTAACAATTAACCAGCCAACTAAAAAACAAGTTAAGGAAGAAATTATTAAAATTTGTACAAAGTATGCATTAGAGAGAATTCCAAAAAATTATGAAATACTATCAATGGCAAGTAATTCAGACTTTGATAAATTAAAAAAAGTGCTGATAAGAAAACCAGCTAAAACAGCATCAGGAGTATCAGTTGTAGCATTAATGCCAAAACCATACGCATGTCCTCATGGAAGATGTACGTATTGTCCAGGAGGAATTGAATTTAATTCTCCAAATAGCTACACAGGAAAGGAACCATCATCATTAAATGCAATTCAAAATGAATTTGATCCAAAATTACAGATTACATCAAAGATAGAAAAATTAATTGCATTTGGACATGATCCATCCAAGATGGAAATTGTAATTGTAGGTGGAACTTTTCTATTTATGCCAAAAGAATATCAAAAAGATTTCATTAAATCATGTTATGATGCACAAAATGGAATAGATTCAGAAAATTTAGAGGAAGCTAAATCAAATAATGAACATGCAGAAATAAGAAATGTAGGATTTACAATTGAAACAAAACCAGATTATTGTAAAAAAGAACATGTAGATTTAATGTTGAGTTACGGAATTACGAGAGTCGAAATAGGAGTTCAATCATTACAAGAAAAAGTTTACAAAATTATCAATAGAGGACATGATTATAATGATGTAATAGAATCATTTCAAATTTCAAAAGATGCAGGATACAAAATTGTTGCACATATGATGCCAGGGTTACCTACAATGACACCAGAGGGGGATATTGCAGATTTTAAGAAATTATTTTCAGATTCACAATTACGCCCAGATATGTTAAAAATTTATCCCTCATTAGTAATTGAAAACACACCATTGTATGAAGAATACAAGCAAGGGAAATACACACCATATTCAGATGATGATATGATCAAAGTTTTAACAGAAGCAAAAAAGAAAGTTCCAAAATGGGTTAGAATCATGAGAGTGCAAAGGGAAATTTCACCAAAAGAAATCATAGCAGGACCAAAATCAGGAAACTTGAGACAAATTGTACATCAAAATCTTGCAAAACAAGGATTATCATGTAAATGTATTAGATGTAGAGAAGCAGGATTAACAAATAGAAAAACAGACAATGTAGACATAAAATTAAACAGAATAGATTATGACTCCTCAGGAGGAAAAGAGGTTTTCTTATCATATGAAGACAAAAATGAATCAATTTACGGATTTTTGAGATTAAGAAAACCAAGTACTGAAGCACATAGAGATGAAATTGATGATGACACATGCATAGTTAGAGAAATTCACGTATATGGAAAATCGTTAAAATTAGGAGAGAAGGAAACAGATGAAATTCAACATTCAGGGCTAGGAAAAAATTTGATGAAAGAAGCTGAAGAAATATCTAAAGAGGAATTTGATGCAAAAAAAATACTAGTAATTAGTGCAGTTGGAACAAGAGAATATTATCAAAAATTAGGGTATTCGTTATATGGGCCATACATGTCAAAAATATTGAATTAGTGAAAAGAAATGTCAGAAGAAAAAATAATTGGTAAAGGAACATGGATAGATAAATTAGCTGCAGAATTAATTGAACGTGAAAAAAAACTTGGAAGAAATTTAGATCTGATAAGAGTAGAGAGCGGTTTAGGAGCTTCAGGAATTCCGCACATTGGAAGTTTAGGAGATGCAGTTAGAGCATACGGAGTAAAATTAGCATTAGAAAATCAAGGGTACAAATCAGAATTAATTGCATACTCAGATGATTTAGACGGATTAAGAAAAGTTCCAGAAGGAATGAAAGAATTTGGTTTAGAAGAACATATTGGTAAACCAGTATCACTGATCCCCGATCCATATGGTTGTCACGATTCATACGGCATGCATATGAGCAGTATTCTTTTAGACGGATTAGATAAAGTTGGAATAAAATATGAATTCAGAAGAGCTATAGACACATACAAACAAGGATTACTAAAAGATCACATTCATACAATATTACAAAACAGTACAAAAATTGGAGATGCTATTTCAGAATTAGTAGGACAAGAAAAATATCAAAAATACTTGCCATATTTTCCAGTTTGTGCAGAATGTAATCGACTCTACACTGCAGAAGCTACAGAATACATAATTGATGAAAAGAAAGTAAAATACAATTGTCATGATACAGAAATTGGATCTAAGATGATCAAAGGTTGTGGTCACGAAGGAGAAGCAGACATCAAAAAAGATTTAGGAAAGTTAGCCTGGAAAGTGGAATTTGCAGCACGCTGGTCAGCTTTTGATATCAGATTTGAAGCATATGGAAAGGACATCATGGATTCAGTAAAAGTCAATGACTGGGTAGCAGATGAAATTTTAGAAGTACCACATCCTCATCATGTAAAATATGAAATGTTTTTAGATAAAGGAGGAAAGAAAATTTCAAAATCATTAGGAAATGTAATCACAGCACAAAAATGGTTAGAATTTGGGAATTCAAAATCGATTCTATTGTTATTATACAAAAGAATTACAGGTGCAAGAGAATTAGGATTTGATGACATACCAGGTTTGATGAACGAATACAATGAACTTGAAGATACATACTTTGGAAGGATTAAAGTAGACAACCAAGCAAAACTAACAAAATTAAAAGGATTGTATGAATATGTGAATTTACTTAATCCACCAAAGCAATCAAGCATTCATGTGAACTATAGGTTATTAATAGAACTAACAAAAATTTTCAAAGAAAATAGAAATGAAAGAGTAATGAAAAAATTAATTGATTACGGCGTAATAAAAAATCCAGAAACAGATATTGAAAAATTAATTGAAATTGCAGGAAATTACTCAGATGAGTTTGATGAACAAGAAAAAATAGAAGTAAGTTTAGATGATACATCTAAAAAAGCATTATCAATATTAGTTACAGCATTACAAGAAGAGGAAGAACCAGAAGATATTCAAAATACGAT
>JAMHKW010000007.1:0-26199 GCA_028439805.1 Candidatus Nitrosopumilus sp.
CTAGCTTGAGTATTGTCTTGACGTCTTGTCTTTTGGAGTCAAGTTCTGGATAGGTGTCTTTGAGATAGTCAATGTGCATATCAATTAATTCATCAATGTTTAGCTTGAGATTCATTCTATCCATTGTTGCATTAATTCTTCGTAACATCATTCGAAGATTATATCCACCACCAACATTACTTGGTAGTGCTCCATCAGTAATTGCAAATATCAAAGTACGAAGATGGTCAGCTATCAAATACATTCCTTCCAGTGGTGTAATGATACGATTCACTTGATCTTCACTTAACCCTGCAGCTTCTACTGCACGTTTTCTTACACCATTTAGATCATCATAAATTTCTAAATTCTTTGCAATTGCAGTAAAGTACTTTCTTAACATCTCAGAATCTGAATCAATTCCAATTTTTTGCATTAGATGATTAGTGATTGGTCCAAAACAGCAGTCATACGCAGTAGGAGTTCCATTAGTAATCCATGCAAATCGTTCTAATCCTGCACCCATGTCAATTACCTTCTGGTCTAGTGTAGTATGCTGGCCTAACTCGCCTTGAAACTCAGTAAATACAGCATTTCCAAGCTCCAGTCCTCTAACAAAATATTCTAATGAAGAACCAAACGAACCACCACCGGACCACACATCCTCAACAAATACTACTTCTTCTTTTTTAATTCCAAATTGTTCAGTTAGTAATCTAAAATCCAAATCAACGCATTCATCTTTCCAATATCCATTATTATCAGGAATGCTGTGTTGACCAATCATGCAAAAGCTAGAAAAGTGTCTACCAGTTACTCCGACATTTTCTAAATCTTTGAATCGCAAACATGTCTGTGGAACTACCAGAGGATTTGCAGGAAACTCAAAGACTACTTTGGAGCCCATCACTCTTTGAAAGTCAACTATTGATGCTATAGTAAAATACAAGTCATCACGCCAACGACAAACTACAGGGTAACGACTAACTGAAGTGTGATTGTTTTTTACAAAAAACTCTTCGACTTGCTTCCATGCTTGTGTATAATCAAATCTCTTAGTAGTTGGTGGCTCGCCGATAAATGAATACGTGTCATCTGCATCTTCAGGACATTTATCTCGTCCAGAATCTAGTGTCCAAAAGAATCTACCACACTTTGTACATGCTTTTCTAACAAATCCTTGCTCTTCAAATAATTTTACCTTATAGTATCTATCAGAATCTGATGAAAATTCCTTTAGAATCTCTTTTTTATCCAATGTTCAAGCATGCTCCTGACCAATATTAAGAATTGTCGATTAAATAAAAAAATTAAATCTAGAAAATATCAATTATAACTTGACTATTTAGCTAGATCTAATGAGGATACTGTATCTGCAACATCATATCCGTTAGTTATCATCAAGTTATACACTGGATTATTTGGTTTATACCCATTGCATTCAAACTCAAATTTATCAATTATTGCAAAGCCCTTGTTTGAGTTCCATCCTTCTTCTTTATCAAAGAGGGTTTCAACTTCATACTTTGATACATTGCAATTTACATAACTGAAATGCCTTAATGTTATGTCTTTATTCTGAAGATAAACATCAACATCAAATTGTCCATATTTTTGTGAAGGTAATGCTATTTTTCCAAATGTATCATCTGCTGCTTCATACAGATATGCTCTGTCATAATTAACAACTCCTTCCAATTTGAAACTAGGTTTTTTTGAAACGGCAAAACCAGTGATTTGGTTATACACCTGAAAGCCATCTGATTCTTCTACCATTCCACGAAAGGTAAAGACTGTATGAATCGTGACATCATTTGCGTTTGTGTATTGTTTTTCATCTGTTTCATCAGCAAAGATCTGGGGTTGTACTATTCCAAATAAACTTGCCAAGGAGACTACTAGTATTGATGTGAGAACTATTTTTTTCTGTATCGTATTCATCATTTGAATTACTTTATCTTGAAAATATAATAGAGCTGTTGGATATAGTGTCTATAGAACATGTAGTTGTCATTGTTCTATATTCTAAGTTTTTGTAATCTGTAGTTAGATTACAAATTGTTCTATTATTCATGCCTCAAATTCATAAAAACTAAGATTTTGAGTTAATCTGGACTTTGAATCAATTAATGATAAATTAAATACACTATCCAATCCAGTCTATTCATGTTTGGAAAAAAACCTACTCTAAAAGAAGGAGTTCATGTTTTTTCAACTAGAAAAAATGGCGATTATTATGACTTTATCTTTGGAATAGTTACAGGAGTTGATGATAGAAAAGTAGGAATCAATGGTGTGATAGTTAATCCAGTTGGGCTCAAAAATAAGATAGAACAAGGAAAAACAGGAGAACGCTCAAGAGAAATCCTTGAACATCCAACTCCTGATAATGTAGTACTAGCTTTAGTGTATAGAGTAGAGCATGAAAATTATGCAGATGTAATTGATCTTGATAAAGACAAATGCGATCTTATCCCTCCACAAGTTTATGCAATGCTTGATGGTTGGATTCGAGAATCCCTTTCAGAATTTCTCAATAATATTTTATCATTACCTCCAGGGTCTGAAAGAGATGAAGCAAAACGAGTCTTAAAACACAAAATGGAGAGTTTAATTGATAAAAATCTGAGAAGAACGCTTTATTCTGTTTGTCGAAGTCTTAGTATCTTAAACTAAATTTTCAAATTCTAGGCATAATTTCTCCATAGTTTTATATTATGCCCTAAGAAAATCTCGATACAATGGAATACGTTTACGCTGCTTTACTTCTTCACAAGCTAGAAAAAGAAGTTAACGAAGCAAACATCAGCTCAGTTGTAAAAGCATCTGGCGCTGAAGTTAATGATGCTCAAGTTAAAGCACTAGTTGCAGCATTAGCCGATGTAAATATTGATGATGCAGTCAAAGCCGCACCTGTAGCAGTTGCAGCAGCCGCACCAGCAGCAGATGCACCAGCAGCCGGTGGTGAAGAAAAAGAGAAAGCAACTAAAGAAGAAACAGGTAAAACTGAAGAGGCAGCCATGGAAGGATTGTCTTCTCTGTTTGGCTAGATAACTTTACTTTTCTCAATTTAATTTTTGATCTCTATTTTTCCTTAATCTTAATTAGCGATAGCACAGTCATTTTATTGATTGGTTGATTTTTCTTTTCCTATAGATGGCTTTATCAGTATTTTAGATTACTTGGGTACTGCTGCTTTTGCAATAACTGGAGCTGCAAAAGCAATTGAACACAAGGCTGATATTTTTGGAATAATTGTTTTGGCAACAGTAGTTGGTGTGGCAGGTGGAATTACTCGTGATGTCATATTTGGTAGATTCCCAACTGCATTCTCTGATCCTATCTATATTGGGATAACTGTAATTATTGGAGTTGCAATGTTTTTCCTTTATTCATATTTCAAAAAACGAATGAATATTTGGTTAATTTTTGATGCGATAGGATTGGGTGTTTTCTCAATTATTGGAGCATCAATTGCATACCAGATAGTTGGATTAGACTTTCTTCCAATTATGTTTGGAGGAATAATTACTGCAATTGGTGGCGGAATTCTCAGAGATGTTTTTGTCAGAGAGATTCCTATGGTGTTTGTCAAAGAAGTATATGCTGTTGCATCAATTATTGGAATTCTAGTTTTTTATTCTGTTCTCTCAAGTGGAGTAGACATGCAAATAGCATCAATAGTTGGAATCATTGCTGCAACTGGAATAAGATTACTTGCAATGAAGTTTAAATGGAATCTTCCTAAAGCTAGAGAAATCTAAGCTGGTGTGTAATCTTTTGCTTGACTTGCAACTGCTTTTGCTTGAGCATCTGCTTTCTGCAAAATTTGCTCCTTTGTCTCATCAGTCATAAATCCTGATTCTACTGACAAAGAGCGAGCATACTGTGATGCTTTGCCAAGTATTTGTGAAATGTTATCTGCAGTAATGTATGCTGCCTCAATTGATAATGAAACTGCTTCTTGGTGTGCTTGTGAGAACTGTCCTCTAATCTTCTCAACATCAATTACCATCTCTGCTTCGGCATATTTTACTCCCTCTTCTAGTGCTGAATATAGTGAAATTCCTGCCTCTACTGGCTTGATGTCTAATTTTCCTAAAATTACTGCTAGTTTTTCATTGACTGCTTCTCCTTTTAGTACTGGAGTACTATCTTTTGCAATCCAAATTGTTCCTTGGTCAATTTTAGTTGGAATTCCTGCCTCTTTGAATTCTGTAAGCATTGGACCTGGTGCAATTCCTGTATTCTTTGCAGGAACAACAATGTCCATACTTGCAATATCGCCACCACGTGCTGCCATCATGACTTTGTTTTTGGCAAGTAATACGTTTAGCTTGAATGGTGACAGGTTTGTAAACATCATCATGCATTGTCCTGTTAGTTCTCCAGCAAGATCTTTGATTCCTGGTATGTCTAATTTTTCTAGTGCAATTTGTGCAACTTTATCTTTAATACTGTAAAATTGTACTTCTCCTTTGAACGTTTTTCTTAATGGTAAGAGTTGTGTGGAACGAATTTTTGTCATTCTGATAATTGCTATTGTCTTGTATTTTTTTGGAAGTTCTTGTAACTCTTGGAACATCTTAGTTTTCCTTTTAGGATAACTAGTTCTATTCTCATGCATGTTTCTTCTTGACCTCTTGCACTTGTTTTATTGGTTTACCCATTGTAGTCTTTATCATAATTTTTTTAATGTTCTTCTCACCATTTGGTAATTTCTTTTCAATTGCACTAAGTACTGCATGTGCATTAATTGCCAAATCTCCATCCTCCATAGAGTCATCTCCAATTTTACATGATATGGATAATGATGCTCTTGTTCTAACTTTAATTGATGATCTAAATCTGGACAAAAATGATTCAATTGGTGCATCATATGGAACTGGTGTTGGCATTTTTCCTCTAGGGCCTAATAATTGACCCAAAGCTTTTCCGACTATTGGCATAACTTTGGTGTCTGCTAAAAAGAAATCATATTTGTTTATGAATTTTCGAGACTCTCTTTTGTCTGCTGCAAATTTATCTAATTCTGCTGTTCCAATAACTATATCGGCATTTGCAGCTTTTGCTTTCTGACTCATATCTCCAGTAGCTATAACGCAAACAGTTGCTGGAGAACTAGTCTTTGGGAGTTGAACTACTTCATTGAGTGCAAATCCTTTCTTTACATCAATATCTTTGAAATTAACGATCAATTCTATTGATTGTTTGAATTTCCTCTGTTTAGCTGCTGTCTTTACTTCCTTAACTAATTCAGTAAGCTGCGTCTCATTAATCATTACGAAGATTTTCGAGAATGCCCACTTAAAATCGTTTAGAGATTAAAATTTTGTATTATGATTTATTTTAAAAAATTACACTTTTCATATAAAATAATTGTAATTTAAAAGGAATTTACCTTCAAAACCTACATATATTAAATCACAATCAGAATTTGCTAATACATGCATAGATTCGATGAACTTGATATGAAATTGCTCTTTGAGTTAACCAAAGATGGTTCTATCTCTGTTCCTATTTTATCAAAAAAACTTGGAATTAATGCTTCTGTGTTGTATAGTAGAATCAAGAGACTGCAAAAGAAAAAACTAATCAAAAAATTCACTATAGAAATTGATGATTCTCTTTTAGGCATTGGTGTAAAAGCCTCTGTTGGAATTAACAGAGATCCTAAATTCAAGGATATGATTCATAAGCAATTCATGGAAACAGCTGAGGTAGTCTCTATCTCTGAAATTACTGGTAGATTTGATATTATGATTCAAGTTTATGCCAAAAATCTTGAAGCACTACATTCTGTAGTAATTGAAAAGATTGGAAAAATCGAAGGTATTCAAAATACTGAAACCTTTGTAGAATTACAAAAAACTGATAAAGATCCTGTTTATCTTATCGAATAATTATTGGAGTTTCTCGTCCCATTTACCTTCATTGATTTCAGCAGTAATCTCTTTTGGAGTTTTTCCTTCTATCTTAACTCCTAATGCTACACATGTACCAATGATGGTTTTTGCTACTGATTTTAATGAAGAAGCATAAGATTTCTCTAGTTTTGTATTTGCTACTTTGATGATTCCATCCATTGTAACATCTCCTACCCATTCAGTACCTGATGTTCCTGAACCTTTTTGGATTCCTGCCTCTTTCATGATTAGTGCAGCAGCTGATGGGATACCAATTTCAATTTCATACTTTTTTGTCTCACTATCAACTGAAACAGTTACTGGGACTTTCATTCCCTCAAAGTCTTTAGTTTTTTCATTGATTGTATTGATGACTTCCATGATGTTTACTCCTAGAGGACCTAATGCAGGACCTAATGGTGGGCCTGCTGATGCTCCTCCTCCAGTTACAAGTGCTGATACTTTTTGTTCTCCCATGTCTTAATCACTTTAAATGAAAAATTTAATCCTTCCTAAACCTCAGATGATAGTTTTAGGTAATTTGCGTCTACGGTTACTGGTAATTGGTATGATGCATCCAACAAAACTACTGTTGCCTCTTCTTTGTCAACGTCTATTCTAGTAATTGTTGCTTTCATTCCTTTGAATGGACCGCCTGTGATCTCTACGATGTTATCTATTGCTAATTGTGAAACTGTTGATTTCTTGATAAGATATCCTTCAATGTCTTTGAATTCTAATTCTCCTCTTAATTGTCCACGAATATGTCTAATTCCTTCAACTGCCATGTATGCATCACTTGGATTGACTGCTTCAACTACGACATAGCCTTTTAGATTGTCAACTAGTAAAACTGATTGAATGTTAATTTTATTTGCATTTGCTTTAGCTTCTAATAATCTCATTACTACTTTTTCTTGTCCACCAGTAGTTCTAATTGCAAATAAGTGTGATTTTATTTCCTCGGACAATTTTATCTACCAAATGTAATTACTGAAAAGACAAACTGAATCGTAAATCCAATTAAGCCGACTCCTGCTATTCCCATTAATACTAGTCTGAGATGTTGTTGATACTCATCTTTGTCAGGTTTTTTGGCCATTTTCATTGTATTGACCATGTTTTTCAAAGTCTGCTTGGGGTTCATTGCTGGAAATTAATAAGGTGTCCTTATATTCCTTATCTCATGGAACTGCTAGTTGCGTATCGAGATGACCCTGCTGGTAGCAATATGGCAAAATTTCTTTCAAAAGAAATGAATCAAGATGGTGATGTTTTTCGTGGAAAATATTATGATTTGATAATAATTCCTACACCTGCAATTTCTGCTGATTGGTTAGAAGAAAAATATGATTATGATGGATTTGTGTTTCTCTCAAAACATGCTGCAGAGTCTGGAGTATTAGCATTGACTTGTCATTGCACTGGAAATTTTTCTGATGCAAAGTTTGGCGGAAATAATAGACAAGTTGCAGTTCCTCACCCACATCTTCAAAAAATATATCTTCAAACTTTGAAGAAAAATCAAACCCAATTCTCAGAATTTCAAATTACTATAGAGGCAACACACCACGGGCCTACTGCATTGAGTAAACCATCTGTTTTCATCGAAATAGGTACTACTGAAAAACAGTGGAATGATGTGTCTTTATGCAATAAAGTAGCAACTTTGGTTCATCAAGTAATGATGCAACCAATTCAAGAAAATCCTGTAGCAATTTGTTTTGGAGGGACACACTATCCTTCAAAATTTACTAATGAGTTACTTGACGGCAAATATGCACTTGGAACTGTAGTTCCAAAACATGCATTAGATGATCTTGATGAGGAATTATTTTCTCATATTCTTGCACAAAACAATATGGCAAAAACTGCTCTTTTGGATTGGACTGGATTAGGCCCCAATAAACAAAAAGTACTTGATTTTCTTGATTCAACAGAACTTGAGGTAATCAAACTTTGAATCTTGAACAAAAGATTTACAAAAAATTACTTGAAGTCCCAAAAGGTAAAATCACAACTTATGGTGAATTAGCAAAAGCTGTTGGTTTGAAAAATGGACAGAGAGTTGTTGGAAAAATAATGAACAAGAACCCATATCCTGTGATTGTTCCATGTCACAGAGTTGTAATGTCTACTGGAAAAATTGGTGGTTATGCATATGGGGAAGACATCAAAACAAAATTGCTAAGTGATGAAGGTATACAAATTACAGATGGTAAAATTCTGGATTTAGAAAATAAAGTATATCGATTCTAGTTCTTTCTATCTGCTCTAATTTCATCCATCAAAGTTCTAAGATGGGCTTTGTTTCTAACTGTATTTCCACCTACTTTTTTGTATAGTACCCAAAATTCTGGATTCGTCAAATCTTTTCTATCTTTTGCAATCTTTAACAATCGTCTTAATGCTCGAACTTTGGCAACGTATACTTCTTTTTTACCTTCTCGTGCACCTTTTCTACCTCGTTTTGAACCTTGAGTTGCACCTCTTTTGTGTTTCTGGAGTCTCTTTGTTTCTGCTCTACCTCTTGATGTACCTGTGAATCTTTTAATTTTAATTGTATTTGCTGTGATGAGACTTCGAATGTTTTCTCTTGTGATTGCATCTGCAATGTCATCTAAATGATCAGTATCAAATTTTATTCTATGAATTCCAACACCTGTAACTCTAGATGCTAGCCTTTTCTTAGCTTTAAGATTAACTACCACTTACCTTCACTCTCGCATTAAACACTTTGAATTTAAGTTCCATTGCTTTTACCATAATCTCTTTTCTCTTTTTAGTTCCAACACCATGTCCAAATCTAACTCCATCTTTTTTTGGATCCAATTTTTCTAAATCATTTAAATTATTAACTAAATTATCTGTAAATCCTGATGGATGTAATCCTCGTGCTTCTTTTGGTCCACCATATCCAACTTTAACAAGACCTGGACGACCTCTACTTTTTTGTTTTCTCTGGTGATGATCAATACCTTTTGGTTTTCTCCAATTAGTTTGAAGTCTAACATAACGCCAACTTTCTGGTCTAATGAAATCAGGTTTGTGTTCTTTTACTTCCTGTCTCTTTGCAAGTAATTCTTTATTGATCGTCATTAAATTGAGTCTTGAATTTTGAAATAAATACGTTCCTAGCCAAGAAAAAAATTTCAGATAGGAAAGAGATAATAAGGAAATTCAAGGCGAAACGAAATATCTCATGGATAAATCTGAGATTGATAAAATTATTTTTGGGGGCATAATCTCCTGACCGACATCGTAGGCACTGCTATAACTGACAAATTCTCATCACAATTAACGGCATTTGGAATCAATCCTTCCATAGTCCACAGAAATCTTAGCGTAGATGAAATGGTAAATCTTGCAGTTAAAAGAAATGAAGGTGTAGTAAATTCAACAGGCTCTCTTTCTGTAAATACTGGAAAATATACTGGGAGATCCCCTGATGATCGCTTTATTGTGTATGATGATAAAACACATGACACAATTGATTGGGGAAAAATAAATCACCAGTTTCCAAGCGGTAAATTTGAGAAACTCCTTGAAAAAATGAAAAACTTTGTTGAAAATAAGGAACTTTTTGTTTTTGATGGTTTTGTAGGTGCTGACCCAAAAAATCGCTTACCAATTAGGGTGATCAATGATAATGTTTGGCAAAATCTATTTGGAAAAAATTTGTTTATTCGACCAACAAATGAAGAGTTGGAAAATCATGAACCAGAATTTACTATATTGTGTATCAACGACTTTGTAGCAGATCCAGAAATTGATGGAACTAGAACAGATGTCTTTATTCTAGTTGATTTAACAAGAAAAATTGTTTTGATTGGCGGCACTCAATATGCAGGAGAAATGAAAAAGTCCATGTTTAGTGTAATGAACTTCCTTTTACCTGAACGTGGCATTTTTCCAATGCACTGTTCTGCAAATATTGGAGAAAAAGGTGACACTGTACTGTTCTTTGGATTATCTGGTACTGGTAAAACTACGCCCTCTGCAGATCCTAATAGAAAATTAATTGGTGATGATGAGCATGGCTGGTCTGATGATGGCACATTTAATTTCGAAGGTGGATGCTATGCAAAATGTATCAATCTTAGTCAAGAAGCAGAACCTGAAATCTGGGATGCAATCAAACCGGGTGCAGTTTTAGAAAATGTCGTACTTAATGACAATATACCAGACTATGATGATAACACATTAACTGAGAATACTCGTGTTGCATATCCTTTGGATTACATTCCAGGTGCAGTGATTCCAAGTGTTGGTGGAAATCCTAGAGTAATTGTATTTTTGACTGCTGATGCATTAGGAGTCTTACCACCAGTTTCTAGATTAACAAAAGAAGGTGCTATGTATCATTTCATGTCTGGTTATACTAGTAAATTAGCAGGAACTGAAAGAGGAATTAAAGAACCAAAATCTGTTTTTTCTGAATGCTTTGGTGCTCCATTTATGCCTAGACCAGCATCAGTTTATGCAAAACTACTTGGAGAAAAAATCAATCAACACAATACTGTAGTTTACCTTGTTAACACTGGTTGGTCTGGTGGTCCCTATGGAGTTGGAAAAAGAATCAAAATAAAATACAGTCGTGCCATGATCACTGCTGCCATTTCAGGTGCACTTGATATTGTAAAATACAGACATGATGATTTATTCAATTTAGATATTCCATCTGAAGTTGAAGGGGTTCCTTCTGAAATTTTAGATCCAAAAAATACTTGGATTGACAAAGACTCGTATGATCTTTCTGCAAAAAAATTAGCACAAATGTTTGTTGAAAACTTTACAAAATTTGAAAATGTCTCATCAGAAATAATTGATGCAGGTCCTAAGATGACTCAATAGATTGCTTTTTTTTAATTAATCCAAAAACACCAACTATTATTATAATTCCTGCAATTATCCCAATCTGTTTTTCTGGAATATCAATTAGTTCTAATTTATGAGAATTTTCTGGAAGTGAAGTAATTACAATTGTATTAAATGCATCAGTTGTATTACCATTTACTCTAATTTTTGCATCAATCCAATATTCTGCATTTTCATAGATTTCTATTGATGCTTTTTTGTTTGGTAATGCAGTTGTAGTATCTGTTTTTCCATCTTTACTATTTATAACTGAAATTTTTGTAAACTCCCATTCCTCTGGATGATAAATATTAAAGAAAAGTTTTTGATTTTGTTGATTTACAGAAATTGAACCTGGTGTATAATGTAACAAAAATGGAATTACATATCGAGTATCCTCATGATTAATGATCATTTTTCCTTCATGGTCTCCAAACTTTTCTTCAGTCATATTCATTTTGATTTGTAAAGTATTTCCTTCAAGAATATGTGCAAATTTTATAAATTCTGGCCCTTCAAATTTCACATCCAAATTATCTAATGTACCTTCAATCAATTTTAACTCAAATTGTTTTTCAGCAATCAGATCATCTGATGATGCAGTAACTACAAAATTTGGTGGCATGATGATTAATTTTGCCCCATAGGCATTTCCAATGTCTAGTCTTCCAGAGCCTGATTCATGCACTGAGAATTCTTTCCCATATGCGTCTGATACAGGCTCAACTGTAGTTAGTAATAGCGATTTTATTTCATGATGGTGTAGTTCTAGGTTACTTTGAAGTAATAATGCAGCAGCTCCTGCAACATGTGGTGCAGCATAACTTGTTCCACTAGTAAAATTATACCCTGCATTGTTTTGAGTGGAATTGATGTATGCTCCAGGTGCTACCATGTCTGGTTTCATGTAAAATGGCGAGACTGGTCCTCTAGAACTAAAATGTGTTACATAGTCTGGATTGTAAAATAAATGCAAATTTGCTAGATTGCCATTTATTGATTCTTTAATTTCAAGTCCTTCTTTTCTGTCAATTGATACTACTGGAATTTGTGGTTTGTATCCTGGTTCTATGAATTCATGAATTAATTCACCTAGAAAAATTCCTGATTCATTATTGTACACAATCATTGCTTTTGCTCCAGCATTAGCTGCATTTTCTTCCTTTGTAGAAAAATACAACAATTCTCCTTCAACATCACTTCCTCGCTCAACAATTAATATCGAATTTTTAGCATCAATTTCTTTCAACTCTTCAATTTTTCCATAACCGCCAAAAATTATTTTTCCTATAATTGGTTCATCAAGTTTTGTAGAGCCAACCATTGGAATTACAGTATATGGTTTTTCATCTACTTCTAATGTTGCAACTAAACTTGAAGTAAGATTATTGTATGTTGCACCTACTGTAACAGATCCAGAAGTTCTTCCTGGACTACCAATTGTTTTGAATGCAGGACCGTCATTTCCTGCAGCAGTTACTACAAAAATTTCTTTTTCTAATGCAAGATTTACTGCACGATCAATCTTTGTGTTTGTTTTATTTACACCTAAACTAATATTGATAATGTCTGCACCATCATCAATTGCTTTCTCAATGGCTCTGATGATTAACTCTGATGATACTCCTTCTCCATCTTCTGAAACCTTGTAAGCTAGGATTTTTGCTTTAGGTGCAATTCCAATTATTTGACCATCAGCTGCAATTACTCCTGCAACCTGAGTGCCGTGACCATTTGTATCTAATGGCGGCTCATTTTCTTGTATGAAGTTGTATCCTCCAATTACTTTTCCATCAGGTCCCCACCCAAGTAAATCTGGATGATTAAAATTCACTCCTGTATCAATTACTGCAATTTTAATTCCGTCTCCATTAATCCCATCAATTCTTAGAATCTCTATTCCAACAAATGGTACACTTCTCTCCAAGTACGTCTGAATTTCATTTTCAAATAGTAAAGACTGTGACAAAATGAAACCCATTAAAAATACAACCAACAAAGAGAAAACTAAGATTTTCATAAATTCACTAACCATTTTTACAAGTAAAAACCAATTGCTTGCTAAAGCAATAAATGGAATACATTTTCAAAAGAACCCATGGGAAAATACACACTTCCTGAAATGCCATATGCTTATGATGCATTAGAACCTCACATTGACGCAAGAACAATGGAGATTCACCATACAAAACATCATCAAACATACACTGACAAATTAAATGCCGCACTTGAAACATGTCCAACTGAGATTCAGGAAAAAGATATTGTAGATATCTTATCTGATATTAAATCAGTACCAGAGGACAAAAGAGGTGCAATTAATTTCAACGGTGGCGGTTATGATAACCACAGGCTATTTTGGAATAACATGAAATCAAATGGAGGTGGAGAACCTGGAGGATCTATTGCTGATGCAATTAACGATTCTTTTGGAGGATTCTCTGACTTCAAAGAGAAATTTTCATCTACTACAGCAGTGATTCAAGGTAGTGGTTGGGGATGGTTAGTATACAATCCTTCTTCAGGAAAGGTTGAGTACAAATCAATGCCAAATCAGACTAGTCCAAGAACTGAAGGATTAGTACCATTATTGGGCTGTGATGTTTGGGAACATGCATACTATCTCAACTATCAAAACAAAAGACCAGTGTACATCGAAGCATGGTGGAATGTAGTTAACTGGGATGAAGTAGAAAGCAGATTCTCAAAAGCAAAATAAAGTTTTTATCTTTATTTTTTTTATTTTTTTCTCTTTTTTATCTATACTCTATGAATGAATTTATAACCATCAGGGCAAAGTTTGTTGTAAATGAGTGAAGAACAGGCACAACAATTAATGCAACAAATGCAAATGCTTGAAACATATTTTTCTGATTTGTCTCAAAGAGAGGGAACATTTCTAAATGTTTTAAGAGAGGCAATTGCTGCAGTTGAATCTATCAAATCTCTTAATCAGAAACCTGAATCTGACACTCTAGTTCCAATTGGAATGGGAACATATGTTCCAACAAAAATTTCATCTACCAACAAGATTATTTTGAATATTGGTGCAGGAATTGCTGTTGAAAAAGATTTTGCTTCAGCAATAAATTATCTTGAAGCACGAATTAAAGAAGTTGAGATTGCTTTACAAGATACTACTACAAAAAAACAAGATGCTGCAGCACGATTAGAGCAAGGAAGAGAACAAATTAATCAATTAATGCAAGCAGAAGCACTACCTAAATCGGGATAACCATGTTTGACAATCTTCGTAATGCATTTTCTAATGCAGCGAAAAGTCTTGGTGAAAAGGAACTTCGCGAAAAAGATATTGAAGATATACTTTTTGAATTAGAGATTGCTCTTTTAGAATCTGATGTAGCTAGTGAGGTAATTGATGAAATTAAATCTGACCTAAAAGAAAAACTAATTGGTTCAAAAATTGATAAACATCAAATTGAAAAATTTGTTAAAGATAGTTTAATTTCAAGCATTTCTGCATTGTTTGATGCTGCAGGAACCATTGATCTATTTGAAAAAATTAATGAAAAAAAGAGTAAGGAACAACCTTTTTTGATTTTATTTGTTGGAATTAATGGAACTGGAAAAACTACATCCTTAGCTAAAGTTGCGTATATGTTGCAACAAGCAAAATATTCTGTTGTAATTGCAGCAGCAGATACTTTTCGAGCAGGTGCAATTGAACAATTACGAGAACATACTAATCGTCTTAATCTAAAACTTGTTGCACAAAATTATAATTCAGATCCAGCTGCTGTTGCTAGAGATGCAGTATTGTATGCTAAATCTCACAAAACAGATTGTGTATTAATTGATACTGCAGGAAGAATGCAAACAAGTCAAAATTTGATGGAACAAATTGAGAAAATCAACAAAGTTGTAAATCCTGATATGACTATTTTTGTGGGTGACTCTTTAGCTGGAAATGATACAGTTAACCAAGCACGTGAATTTCATGAACGTGTAAAATTCAGTGCTTCTATTTTGACTAAAGGTGATGCTGATGCAAAGGGCGGTGCTGCTTTGTCAATTGTAAAAATCACATCTACACCAATTCTTTATGTTGGAGTTGGTCAAGAATACTCTGATCTAAAACCATTTGATAAAGAAACTTTTCTAGAAACTGTTTTTGGTTCATTAGATGATGTTGATGTAAAGAAAACATCAGAACCAACATCAGAACCAACACCAGAACCAACACCAGAACCAGAACCAACACCAGAACCAGAACCAACATCAGAACCAGAACCAGAACCAACACCGGAATCTTCTGATGATCCGTTTGAAGGAATAAGTGATGAAGACATTACAACTTATTCAGAAATGTTCAAAGTTCCTCCACCTGAAAATGATAACGAAGCAATCAAACTAGGAAATTTGATTCGTGAATGGATAAAACGTGGTCGACCTGAGTCTGGTCAATAAAATATTGAAGAATTCAAAAACAAGATAAAGAGGACAAACTCTAAAAAGGAATACTTGGAGATTTAAGGAAATGAAACTCAAAACAAAAGATTTACTCACTTTAGCGGAATTATCCCCAAAGGAATTTGTAGGATTAATCGACTATTCAATCAAACTAAAAAAAGAGCTCAAAAAAGGTGGAAACAAACCTATTTTGAAAAATAAAACACTGACGATGATTTTTCAAAAACCATCTACTCGAACACGTGTAAGTTTTGAAATTGGAATGTATCAATTAGGCGGTCATACAATTAATTTATCATCAAATGATATGCAGCTGTCACGAGGAGAATCCATAGAGGATACAGCAAAAACTCTTTCACGATACACTGATTGTATTATGGCACGTGTTTACGAGCACAAGTTACTAGAGAAACTATCTAAACATGCAAGTGTACCTGTCATAAATGGACTATCTGATTCTTTTCATCCGTGTCAGACTTTGGCAGATTTTATGACGATTAAAGAGAAGAAGGGAAATCTCAAAGGGTTAAAGATTGCGTGGGTTGGAGACGGAAATAATGTATGTAATTCTATGATTTATGGTGCTGCATTATCTGGAATCAATATGACTATTGCAACTCCTAAAGGATTCGAACCTGACAAAACTGTTGTTAAAGAATCCAAGAAATCAACTAACATTGAACTAACTACAGATCCGTTTGTTGCAACTAAAAATGCTGATGTTGTTGTAACTGATACTTATTTTTCAATTCATAACAATGACAAAAAAAGAATTAAAAAATTCCTTCCAAAATATCAAATTAATTCCAAGTTGATGAATACTGCAAAGAAAAATGCGATCTTCATGCATTGTCTTCCAGCAAAGAGAGAACAAGAAGTAACATCATCAGTAATTGATGGTTTCCAGTCCGTTGTTTGGGATGAGGCAGAAAATCGTCTTCATACTCAAAAGGCGTTATTAGCTGTGCTCATTCGCGCTTAACGTATATAAGAGAAGATTCAAACTCGGTTTCTATAGATGGCTTATTCGAAAATATTGAGACGACTTAGAGAGGAAAAGACCAATTATAAAAAACGTGGAACCATGTTGACAGGTAAACATGATTTTATTACTGTAAATATTACTAATGAAAATACCCAAGTCCAAGTTCTCAAGCCTGGCATGACTGGTGATACGGTTATTGCATCTGCACATTCTAGATATCTTCTTGAAAAAGGATGGAAGGGTTCTAGAAAGAGTGTGTCTGCTGCATATCTTACAGGATACTTGGCAGGAAAGAAAGCACTTGGTAAAGGTGCAAAGGATGCTATTTTGTATACTGGAACAAGAAGATTCACACAAAGAATGGCCGCAGCTCTAAAAGGAGTTATTGATGCTGGTCTTAAAGTACCAGCTAATGAAGAAACATTTCCACCTGAAGATAGAATCAACGGAGAACATCTTACTGTTAAAAACGAAGTTTCAAAAATAAAATCTGCAATTGATACTGAGGTCAAGTAGAAATGAGTCAAGCAGCACAATCTAAACCGGGACAATCTAAACCAGGACAATCAAATGGTCCGCGAGGACGAGGTGCACCAGTATATGGAAGAGGTCCACCCGGTGGAGCTAAAGGCGGAGATCGTCCTAAAAGACCAAGAAGAGAACCAGTAGAAGAAGTCTGGGTTCCAAAAACTGTCTTAGGACAAAAAGTTAATTCAGGAGAAATTACATCTATTGAAGAAATAATTGAATCAGGATTAAGAATTCAAGAAGCAGGAATTATTAAAAAACTATTACCAGATTTAACAAGTGAAGTTGTAGATGTAGGAATTATTCAAAAAATGACTTCAAATGGTCAATCAACTAGATTCAAAGCAATGGTTGCAGCTGGAAATGAAAATGGTTACTTGGGAATTGGTCAAGGAAAATCAAAACAAATGAGAATTGCTATTGAGAAAGCAACAAGTCAAGCTTTTCTAAATGTTAGTCCTATCAAAATGGGATGT
Source organism: Candidatus Nitrosopumilus sp. (assembly GCA_028439805.1). Taxonomy (GTDB): domain Archaea; phylum Thermoproteota; class Nitrososphaeria; order Nitrososphaerales; family Nitrosopumilaceae; genus Nitrosopumilus. The sequence continues at coordinate 17,163 of JAMHKW010000007.1, forward strand.
GGTAGTTGGGAATGTAGATGTGATCAAAAACACTCTGTTCCATTCAAGGTTAAAGGAAAGGGTGGAAGTGTTACAATTGAAATTATTCCAGCACCTCGTGGATTAGGTCTTGTTGCTGGTGGTAAAATTAAACGATTATTGGAATTGGCAGGTCTTAAAGATGCATGGACTACAGCAAAAGGTTCTACTCCTACGATGAATTCCACTTCAAAAGCAGTATTGGATTGTCTTAGACAGACATTCAGTCAGGGTTGATGAAAAATGGCAAATGCATATCTTGTTGTTAGAATTAAAGGTCAAGCTGATTGTCCATATTGGGCAACAACTACTATGACTTTGTTAAAATTAGACAAAAAGTATCGTGCAACAATTCTACCTGCCAAAGACAATACTTTGGGAATGCTAAAAAAAGTACAACATTATGTATCTTGGATTGAACTAGATGCTTCTTTGGCAAAAGAATTGATTGACAAAAAAGCAAGAAAATCTGGCTATCAAAAAATAACTGCAGAGGATCTAAAAGCACTTGGATTTGCAAGTTCTGAAGAACTAGGAAAAGCTTTGGCTGAAGGAAAAGCTACTTTATCAAAATTAAAACCACTAAAACCTTGGTTTGCTTTGGCACCACCAGTACACGGATTCAAAAGAAGCACAAAGAAACTTTATGGACAGAAAGGTATGCTTGGACAAAATAAAGAACTTGATACTATTGTAAGGAGAATGATTTAACATGGCAACAAGATTACGAAAGACTAGAAGACTTAGAGGCGGACGACACATGGGATGGGGACAAGTAGGTCAGCACCGTGCAAGTGGTCACAAAGGTGGTCTTGGAGTTACTGGTATGAAGAAACATCATCGAAGTACTATGATGAAAGAAGACCCAGATCATTATGGCCATGATATTCCTAAAACACCTCACCCAAATATTATAAAAAAATGGGCAAGTCTCAGAGATCTAGATGATTTGTTCGCAAAGTTCGGTAAAGAAGAAGGAGGCAAAAAAATTGTTGACCTTGTAAGTGCAGGATACAAAAAACTCCTTGGCGGCGGAAAAATAACAAACGCATATTCCGTCAAAGTTGAACAATTCACTGCATCTGCTGAAGAAAAACTAAAAGCTATTGGGGGAGAAGTGTTAGCTAAGAATGGCTGAAGGTAGTTTAACAACCATTATCAGAAAAGTTGTTTTTAAAGTAGAACCATATCTTCCTCAAGTACCTAAACCAAAAAAGAAGATTCCTCTGCCAACTCGATTGTTATGGTGTGGAGTGATATTACTTATCTACATGGTAATGGGTCAAACACCATTATTTGGAGCCACAGCACCAGAGTTTGATTTTCTAGCATTTGCTAGAGTTATTTTTGCATCACAACAAGGAACACTAGTTGAGTTAGGTATAGGGCCGATAGTTACAGCTGGACTCTTGATGCAATTAATGAGGGGTTCAGAAATTCTCAAATTTGATTTCAAAAAACCTGAAGAGCGAGGAATATTTCAAACAGCTACCAAGTTGGTAACTTATGTTGTAATCGTAGTAGAGTCTATTGTATATGGTATAGCAGTTTATGGTCCTGGGGTAGCTGATCCGAATATTTTGTATATAATGATTGGCCAACTGATGGCCGCGTCGATAATTATCATGTTCTTAGACGAAACAATCCAGAAAGGATGGGGTCTTGGCAGTGGAATTAGTTTATTCATCATGGCAGGTGTTGCACAACAAATTCTCTGGAGTCTGTTTAGTCCGTTACCTGCAGGTGATGGTGGTATGATTGGTATTATTCCATACATTGGAGAATCTATTTTGAATGGTGATGTTTCAAATATCTTATTCCGTTCAAATCAACTCCCGAGTATCTTTGGATTGCTTCTTACTGCAGGAATATTGTTAATACTTGTATTTACACAGGGAATGAAAATTGAGATTCCCATTGTCTCTACAAAATACAGAGGCTTCTCTGCTGTTTATCCTATCAAATTGATGTATGTCTCTAACATTCCTGTAATTTTGGCATCTGCATTAACTGCAAATGCAGTTTTCATCTTCCAAATGTTGTGGGCAAACTTTAACCCGCGGAACAATAATTTCTTTATGAATTTTATAGCGCAATTTGATCCGACTAGCCCTCAATCTCCAATAGGTGGTTTAATCTATTACGTTACTCCGCCACGAGGTTTGGATGTTGCAGTTTTAGATCCAATGCGTGCAGTAGGTTATGTGTTATTTATGATTGGCATTGTTGTTGTGTTTGGTAGATTATGGGTAGAGCTTGGAGGTTTATCACCAAAGAGTGCAGCTCAGAATTTGCTTGATGCTGATGTACAAATTCCTGGATTTAGAAGATCAAACAAACCAGTTGAAGCATTACTAAACAAGTACATTCCATCAGTTACTATCATTGGCTCTATGATTTTGGGTCTCTTGGCTGGAGTATCTGATGTTCTTGGTGTATTTGGTTCTGGAATTGGACTTTTACTTATGGTTGATATTCTCATAAACTATTACACACAATTAGTTAGAGAACAAGTCGAAGTAGTTATGCCGCGTTTGGGAGCTTTACTTGGCAGAAAATAAAAAAATCATAATGGTAGGAATACCTGGTGTTGGAAAAACTACACTGCTATCTAAAATGGCTGAAATTATAAAAAATCATGATAAGACTGTTAAGGTAGTTAGTTTTGGAACTTTGATGTTTGAGATTGCCCAGAAAAATGGTCTCACAGATAGAGATGAGCTAAGAAAATTACCTGTAAGTGAACAACAAGATCTTCAAAAAATTGCTGCAGAACAAATTGCCTCATACACTGAACAAGTAATAATTGTTGATACTCATGCATTCATCAATTCTTCAGAAGGCTATTATCCTGGTTTACCAGAACATGTTTTGAAAATTATTAAACCATCAAACTTTGTCTCTGTTTCTGCAAAACCAGAAGATATCTACAATAGACGACTAAAAGATGATACAAGAAATAGAGATAAAATTACTATTACCAACATTAAAAAAGAATTAGATATTCAATCAGGCATGATTTCTGCATGTGCTGTAATTACAGGTTCTCCAGTTAAGCACGTTCTCAATAATGACGGAAAGGTTGATGAAACAACCGATAAAATAGTTAATGCGATAGGACTGTAAAAATGGATTTTAATTTTATTCTACTCTTCATTGATTCAATACATCTTCAGCTAGATTTCCTTGGAGGTGATAAAGGTGCACTTGGAAGTGATGATCCAATGATTAAAGGATTGATTCTTTCATTATTTGCAGTTACTGGATTTGGTATTTTGCTTAATTTGTTTAATGCTATGGTTCGAAGAAAGATGATTGATCAAACAAAACTACAACGCATTATGAAAGAAACACGTGCATATCAAAAAGAAAGAATGGCTGCAATGAGGGCAAAAGATCAAGCAAAGACAGCTGAGCTAAACAAAAAATCATCATACATGAACAAAATGTCAATGGAAATGATGCAGATGAATATGCGACCTATGATGATTACTTTTGTACCTTTAATCTTGATATTTTATCTTGTACTGCCACAACTATTCTCATACACCGTAGCTTTGTCTCCGATTCCACTAAATGTAATTCCAGGAGAATTCTTCCAGTTGACATGTACTGTAGAACAAGCAACTGATCCAGAACATGTTTGTACTGAAGAAAATGCAATCTATCTTTGGGCATGGTACTTTCTTTCCTCTATTGCTTTTAGCGGAATGATTATGAAACTAACAAAAACAACAATGGGCACTTGACAAAATCAATTGTTATCTCTGGTCCTCCAGCAGTAGGAAAAACAACTGTTGCTAAAGGATTAGCAGAAGAATTCCAACTACAATATCTTAGTGGAGGAGATGTGCTAAAAGAAATGGCAAAAGAGCAAGGTTTTGATTCTGATGGAGATGATTGGTGGGACACTAATGATGGAATGAAATTTCTCAGTCAGCGCGAAGAAAATTCTGAATTTGATAAAAAACTCGATGAGAAATTGACTGGACTTTTCAATCAGGGTGGAATGGTCATAACCAGCTATACCTTACCGTGGCTAATCAAAGATGGCGTTAAAATTTGGCTAGAGGGATCTCACACTAGTAGTACTAGGAGAATGCAATCCCGAGATAATATGAGCCCTGAAGATGCCTATACAATTACAAAACAACGATTTGATAAGAATAAAGCATTGTACAAAAAATTATACAACTTTGATTTTGGTGATGATAAGTCTGTTTTTGATTTAATAATTAATACTGATAATCTTACAGCACAACAAGTAATAGATGTCACAAAAGAAACCGTGAGAAAACTACTATGACTCTCAAACAACTAGAAAATCTTGTTGAAATTGATCAAGACATTACAGATGATGCATTTGGAACATATTATGATAAACGAACCATTGAACAATTACTAAATTATGGAATTATTTTATTGGATAAACCCCCAGGTCCTACAAGTCATGAAACTGTAGCTTGGACCAAACGAATTTTGAAACTCCCAAAGATTGGTCACAGTGGAACATTAGATCCTCAAGTTTCAGGAGTTTTACCTTTAGGACTGGGAGAAGCCACTAAAGCACTAGGTGTTTTACTTTATGGTCCAAAAGAATACCATGCATTAGGACGAGTTCATTCCCTTCCATCTAAAGAAAAACTTGATCAGACTATTGATTTGTTTAGAGGTGAAATTTTCCAAAAACCTCCTCAACGTTCAGCAGTTCTAAGACAAACAAGAACAAGAACCATCTATGAATTTGAAGTCTTGGAGCAAAAAGAACGATTACTCTTAACTAGAATTTTATGTGAAGCTGGAACCTATATTCGAAAATTATATTATGATTTGGGAGAAATTCTAGGAGCTGGTGCTACCATGATTGAGCTTAGGCGAACTAGGGTAGATCAATTCAGTGAAACTGATGGTTTAGTAACACTTCATGAACTTGCAAATGCCTTTGCATTATGGGAAGAGAAAAAAGATGATAGTAGATTAATGACTATGATCAAGCCTGTTGAATATGCACTTAGTGAGTTAAAGTCAGTAGTAATTCGTGATTCTGCAGTAGATGCTATGTGCCATGGTGCACAACTTGCCATTCCTGGTGTTTTGAAAATTTCTCCAAATCTAAAGAAAGGAGATATTGTTGGAATTTATACTCAAAAAGGAGAGGCGGTTGCTTTAGCAGAAGCAACAATGTCTGAAGAAGAGATTCGTGATGCCACTAAAGGATATGCATTTGAAACAAAGAGAATCATTATGGCACCAAACACATATCCAAAAAAATGGAGAACAAAACCAACTCCTCCAAAGGATTAAAAAATCGAAATTGTTTTCAAAAAGTCTTGTAATCTTTACTGGTATTGGTTTGATTTCTGGACTTGCATTTGGCATTTATTTGCTTGATGTAAAAAATACCAGTCAACTAGTTTTTGTTGAGGGCCCTTCAATTTCTATAGTAACTGAAAAATTTGATTTTAAACAAGGCGAAGAGATAAAAATTCGCATTATAAACTCTGGAACCATTCCATTAATTTTCTCTGATGCTTCACATGGTCTTAGAATTACTGGATTATCTGGAATACTGATGTATTCTCCTGTTGCTGTACAAGTAATCTCTCAGCTTGAACCTGGTGATGAAGTTGTATTTTCATGGGATCAAATAAAAAATGATGGTGATACTGCTTTGGAGGGTCTTTACAAAATATCTGCAAAAGGAACAGACAAACAAGGAAATCAAGTCGAGAGATCAGCTACTATAACAATTTGGAAATAATTTTCAAATTCCCAAATAACACAATATATAATCAAATCCTACCGAATAATTTTGTCGCAAGACTTGTGCCGGGGTCGCCTAGCCTGGTAGGGCGCGCGCCTGGAAATTATTAACCATAAAGCGCGTTCTCGCAAGGGAACGGGAGTTCAAATCTCCCTCCCGGCGCCATCTAATTAGTATGAGTTTATGCTATTTGCTTATTTCCAAGAGAATATTTTCATCTTGCCAATGAATATTTTCTAAATCCGCAAAATTAGGTGTTAAATTCAGAATTTACGCCGGTATATACCAGAGAGAATCAATTCAAAGTATGTTTGAAAAAATAATTAAAAAACTGAAATTTGGTACTTGTAATACCAAAGCCACTAGTGACGTAAATGCATTCACAGAATCTGAGAAAAAGAAACCAGAGGATGCAGAAAAATAAATGAAATATCATTGTAAGAAATGTAGTTTTAGTTGGGAAGGTTATCCGGATACTTTTGATAAAGTCTTAACCCATGAGAGAACTCACTACAAGAAGGTTTTAGCATAATGTTAACTTGCAATAAATGTTATAATGCACACCATGATCAGTGTATGGGAAAAGCTGGAATGTTTGATTGTGGTTGTGATTTTTGTAAAAAATAATTCTAAAATATTTTTTTAATTATTCTGTTTTGAATAAAAGAAATTTCCTTGCGCATTCTGTACTGCAAAATTCTAGATTTTTATTTTTTAATGGTTTTTTACAAATCAAACAAGTATTCATATTTTAAACTCTATTGTTTTTACTATTCATATGCCATTAGATCTTTCTCTTCAAGCAAACTATGAATTTGATTGACAGAGCGGTGTATCTCTTCTTCAAGTTTAGCACCTACACATACTAATTTACCTGATGCAAAAATTAGAATTACTGTTTTTGGATCAAGCATTCTATGAATTAATCCTGGAAATTGTTCTGGTTCATACATGCTTCTAGGAAGGGTTCTAGCTGCTTGCTCCAAGTTAACTCGTCCTCCAAGATTAATCGATGAAACAATATTTTGTATTGTAACTATGGGGTCATTTTTAATTTTGATCTTACCTTTTCTTAATTTTTGAACAACTGTGTTTACAGCTTTAATTGATATTGCTTCTGACTTGGCACCAGTACATACCATTTTTCCTGAGCCAAAAAGTAACGTAGCAGTTCTTGGTTCTTTGAGTCTGAAAACTGCTCCTGGAAATTGTTCAGGATGATATTCTACATCTGGAAACTTTTTTGTTATATCTACAAGATCTAATCTTTGTTCTATTGTTGCAGAAGCTACAACGTTAACTATTGCAATTATTGGTTTAGTTTGTGCCATGTCTATTTTTCTTGATCTAGTCTTAGACCCTTGTATCTATTTCTTATAGTTACCTCAGTAACATTTGCAGCTTCAGCAATATCTCGTTGAGTCATATCTTCACCATTTTTTACACATGACATGTATAGTGCAGCTGCTGCAAGTCCCATTGGATCTTTTCCAGCTGACTCTTCTCTTTCTTGGGCAATTTTGAGTACTTTGGCTGCATCTCGTTTTGTCTTTTCTGTAATTCCAAGTTTGCTTGCAATTCTTGCAATGCATTGAATTGGATTAACAACTGGCATTTTTAGATCTAACTCTTTATGTAAAATTCTATAACATCTTGAAATATCTTTTTTCTTAATATTATCTGCATCTGCAACATCTTTTAGTGTTCTAGGAGTTTCTGTATCACGACAAGCAGCATAAAGTGATGCTGCAATCAAAGCTGAAATAGAACGACCTCTAACGAGTCCTTTCTCAAGTGCTTTTCTGTAAATGTATGCTGCTTTTTCAATTACTGAATCCGAAAGTGCAAGTTTGTCTTTTAGTGTTGATAATTCGCTTAATGCTTGTCTGAGATTTTTATCTGAAGATGAATTAACTTTACTTCTACTATCCCATGTTCTTAGTCTTTCAATGGTGCTTTTCATAGAAGATGTAAGTGGTTTTCCCGAAGAGTCTTTGTTCATCGGACTAATTATGGTGGCAAGTCCTCTGTCATGCATTGCAAGTGTTGTTGGAGCCCCTGTTCTGGTAGGATCGGCTCCCCCATCTTTTGAAAAAGATCTCCATTCTGGTCCAGAGTCTTGCAATGTCTCAGTAATTACAAAACCGCATTTACCGCAAAATCTTTCACCTGTTGTATTGTCTGACAACATGGCTTTTTTTCCACAGCGTCTGCAGATGCTTTCTGTATTGATTACTTCTAAGACCAAAAGATACGACCGATATTGCTAGGTTTGTTTTCCTATATGAAGTAAGCACATTTTCTAATTTTTCATGCTAGCCACAAAATCTAGTAAATTCCCTTCTAGGCTCTATTTCAAAATCAATTAATGTATAGATTCTGTGATTTAGTTATGTCCAGATATGATATTGCCATTATTGGAGGAGGCATTTTGGGTAGTAGCATTTCTTACTGGCTTTCCTCGCTTTATGATGTAAATTTGTGTGTAATTGAAAAGGAACCCTCTGTTGCGATGCATGCAAGCAGTAGAAATACAGGTGTTGTACATTCTCCTTTCTACCTTAATCCTAAAACAAAAAAGGTTCTAGCAAAATCAGCTCTAATCTCATATGAGATGTGGGAAAAATTAGCAAAAGAAGCTAATGTTCCATGGAATAAGACTGGAGTATTAGAACTGGCACTAAATGAGGACCAGCACAAAAGTCTTGAAGAATACATGCAATGGGGAGATGAAAATGGAATACCTTCTGATGATCTAGAACTTTTAGATGAAAAACAAGTCTCAAAGATGGAACCCAATGTAAAGTGTCATTCAGCAATTTTTTGTAAACGTGAGATATCTTCTGATTTTGGCGCATTTACAAATGCAATTAAAAAAGAATCAGAAAAACATGGAACAAATTTTCTTTTAGAAAAAAATGTAAAAGAGATTAAAAGAAATGAAAAAGATTCTACAATAATTTTTAATAATGGAGAAAATATTTCTGCAAACCTTGTGATTAATTGTGCAGGTGGTAATTCATTAGATATTGCAAAAATGTTAGGCCTTGCAACAGAATACTCTGATCTTCATTTTAGAGGTGAATATTGGATTGCAGATCCTCAATATAATGATCTTGTAAACACAACAATTTACACAGTTGCTGAATTCAAAGGATATCCTTTCTTAGATCCACATTGGATAAAAAAAGCAAATGGTCAATCAGAAGTTGGCCCAAATGCAGTTCCAGTTCCAAGTCCTGAAACTTATGAAGG
>JAMHKW010000070.1:0-5950 GCA_028439805.1 Candidatus Nitrosopumilus sp.
TACTTTGGATTTTTTTAATAGTTCTGGAATTATAAAACCTGTAGTACTTCCTACTTTGTAATCATCAACGTGTTGTGCTAAAATTGGAATGCTACTTTTAATTCCTCCAATAAGGTGCTGTGGTGGGGCAATTGCAATTTTTACTTTGTATTTTTTAGAAACCTTTTCTGCAGTTTTTACAAATTTGATTATTTTATCACCTGAAACTTCTTCATAATTTTTACAATTTATTACAAACATCTTTTCTTTGACCCTTTCTGTATTCTATTTAATCCTTGATTAGTTTTTTTGTAATTGCTTGTCATATCTTTTCTTCATCGTTAATACTATCATCATTAGAACTACTGCTGCAAGATTTGTGCCTATAATGAATACATCTGATACTATAATTCCATAAATTAACCATAAAATTGCTCCAGCAGAGATGAAGATCATTAGAAATTTTGAAACATCTTTCAGGCTCTTTGTTTTGTAACCTTTGTAAATCTGCTCTACCCATCCACTTAGAATTAAAATTCCAGCTGCAGTACCAAGTATAGTTAGTAGAATTCCATCAACTTCCATATTTTACATTAACTCCAAAAGAATTCGTCTAACCCTGTTTGTTTTGGCTTTCCTAAAATTGTATCAAAATCCATATTCATTGATGATGTTATTTGCTCTAATGTTGATTCTAAAAATTCCATGTATTTTTTAGAATCAATCTCTTCTTTTTTTGCAAGCTCTGCAGGCTTTACTCCTGGTTTATTTAGAATTTTGATAAAAGAAATAATGTCTCCTTTTTTTACCTCTCTGATCGATTCTAATTGTTTTGCAGCCCTAATGTGCTGAGGAATTGTTTTTACATATTCTGATGGTGCTTTACTAAGCATGACATTGAATGTTAAATCTTCTATTGGTATCTCTTTTGCCTCTACTCTTTTACCACATATTGCAATTTTTTCTGAGATTTCTTGTTTTGCTTTTTCAAAGTCATCTATTGTTTGAACTTTGGATAACACATCAATTAACTCATAAAATAATTTCTTGATAAATGGTGGAGTGTGTGATTTTTTTCCTGTAAGTCCTTTGACATCTACTTTTCCTTCCTTTGTTACTCCAAGATAGTTTTTCTTTCTGTTACTAAGTACACAATACCTGTATGTTTTATCAATCTCTAGTTCTACTCCATGATCTTTTTTTGCTTGCTCTATTACTTTAACAATTTGCTCTTTGGTTGGATTTTTAATAAATAATGAATCTGTATCTCCATAAAGAACTTCAATACCTGCTTCTTCACATTTTTTAATTGTCTCTAAAATCGTATATCTGCCAATTGCAGTAGTTGCTTCTGCTGCTGGAAGAAAATATAATGGAAATATCTCTGCACCCATTACACCATAACTTGCATTTAGAATAACTTTGAGTGCTTGGCTGGTTACAGTGTATTGCTGTCTTTGTTCATCAGTTAAGGTCTCTTTTTTTGATAGACTCTTGTAGTAATTTACTCTCAAGTCTCGTAGTGAACCAATAATCATTGCAGTAAGTCCATTTCTCTTTGAGCATGACCAGTGGTTTGTCTGCGGAATTGTATTTTTCTTACATTCTTCATGAATACATCGTACTGTCTCATAAGAAATATTTCGAACTTTGATAATACTAGGATATAGACTGGCAAAGTCCATTACTACTACATCAAAATGAATTCCTTCTTTAGGTTCAATTACGAGTCCACCTCTGTATTTTTTGTCTTTAATTACTGCATCTGATAAAACACCTTCAGATCTCCTTTCAAGTTCTTCTCTTTTTGGGATTAGACAATTTCTTTTTCTATGCTCATAATAGATCAGACTTCTAATCCATTGAGATACTCCCATTCTTGCAATATCATCAATTGGCATTCTGGCAATTCTTGAGATAACTACAAGCAAATCCATCAACAAATTACTGTTAAAACTGGTAAGCTCGTATGTCAAAAGTGCATCATTGTAGCAGTAATTTGCAGTTTGATAGAGTGTTAGTTGATCAAACTCTAATCCATAGTCTATCTTTTCTTTTCCAAGTAAGGCCTTTGAGACACTATTTAGTGAAAAGTTTGTGTATTTCTGACTGAATGCATATATTTGAAATGAACGATTTGAAAAAGTTCTATACAAATCAATATGAACTCCTTGTTTTAGTGTCGCAGAATTTTTCATCATGTATAATGGGTTCTCTGAGTTTTTGATTCCAAGTCTTTCTGCTCTGTTGTATAGATATGGCAAATCAAATTCATCTCCATTATATGTCAAAACAAATGGAAACTCTTTGATTATATCAAATGCATCTTGAATCATCTCTTTTTCTTTATCTAAATCATAAAATGTCACCTTGATGTTTTGGTCTAATTCATTTGTACCTTCATCAGTATCTGCTGTTTTGAGCACAAAAATCTGATCAAATCCATCTGAACCTTTGAGTCCAACTGCAGTAACTTTTTTTTCTGCAATTTTTGGGTCTGGAATTCTCCCTATCTCTGCTTCTACTTCGATATCTACACTGAGTCTTTTAATTTTTGGAATTGGTTGGTTCAACAAATCTGCCCATTCTGAAACAAATTTTTTGAATTCTTCTGCATCTACCATGCTTTCACTATCAACTTTGTCCCACAACAGACTTTTCAGTGCAAGTTTTACTTCATCTGAAATTTCTAAATCATGTTTTTTTATTTTTCCATCTATGATTTCATAATATTTTCCAACAATTAACTTCCTGTCATAAAGATAATTTTCATAATATTTGATATCTGATTCCCATGTTTCAATTACATTTCTAATACTTTTGTCTCCTGCTGTTCCTCCAATTGCTAAAGGATCTGCTACAGTGATTTTTGACATGTCAATTTCTTTGTCTTTCATCAAATCGTATCTTTGGACAGTTTTGATTTCAAGAACATCGTCTCTTTCATTAAGAAACTCTAACTCATCTGGAGCTAATCTAGAATAACAGTAAGGTTTGTGACCTGTTTCATCTGTCCATAAGATTAATTTTTGTGACTGTGGTTCATAGAATTTCAAAACAGCAGATTTTGAAATATTATCATAGGTGGCTGATACTAGCATTGATGGAGGCATTGATTCAATTTTTCCAGTCTTTGCTACATTTACTTGCATTTTCTCACACAGATTTTTCGTATTTACCTACTAGTTCTTTTGCCCATCGTGCAATATTTTTTTTATCTAGTTGAACTATTTCCACTCCTGCTTCTTCTAGTAAATCATAATCTGTTTCTGGATAAGAATCAAGACAAACAAATTTTTTAATTCCAATAGTTATTGCCATTTTGGTACATTCTAGACATGGCACAAATGTTGTATACAGCACTGCGCCTTTTATCCCTGCTTCAATTCCTAAAATCGCACAATGCATTATGGCATTAGCTTCTGCATGATTACAAAGACACCTGTCCAGGGATGCGCCTGACTCTATTTTTCCCTCCATTCTTAGTTGACATCGTTTACATCCTCCCTCAAAACAATTTTTGATTCCAGGTGGGGTTCCATTATATCCTGTTGCTAGTTGCCTGTGATTTCTGACAATCACTGCACCTACTTGTCTTGTCATACAATTTGAACGAAGTTTTGCCAACTCTGCTTGTAGCATAAAGTATTCATCCCAATCTGGTCTATCAAAAGAATTACTCAACACAAATCTTGTTTGAGTGTTCAATATATGGTTCGCGATGATTACAATCAAATTTGCGATCAATATTATGACTTTGGTATTTTTGTGAATATCTACACAAACTTCTTTAACATCTTTACAAAAAGTCATCTTGATGGCAAGTTATACATCTCAAGTGAGTGCTATTCACCGAACATTTCAAAACTCTGTCAAAAGAGCAAGAAGTGCAAAGTCTCTGAACAAAGCATACAGTGTTCACAAAAAAGCACATGCACGCATATTGAAAACACATCTTCGTGAAGAAGAAAGAATGATTAACAAAGCCAAGAAAAAATTAGGATAATCCTATTTTTTCAATTTTACTTTTTTTTAAAACTTTATTTTAGAATTTAGGCATAAACTCCACCAAAATCAGTGCTCACATATGACAAAGACTAAGCATTTTGGTATACAAAAGCATAAAATCAATAAATTCTGATTTTTCTTTATATTATGACTGAATATCTTGAGAAAAAATATGTTCAAAAAAACTCTATAGAAAAAAGAGATTATCAAGTTAGTCTTGCAAAACAAGCAATAGATGAGAATTGCATTGTAGTTTTACCCACTGGTCTTGGAAAGACTGCTATTGCATTACATGTAATTGCAGAATATTTGTCAAAAGGAACTGGCGGAATTTTATTTCTAGCTCCAACTAAAGTTTTAGTAAATCAGCATTATGAATTTCTAAAAACAAATCTAACTATAGATGATATTTCATTAATTACTGGCGAAGATCTTATTCAAAAACGAGGAAAACTTTGGAACAATAGTGTAGTTTGTGCTACTCCAGAAATTGCACGAAATGATCTTAATCGTGAAATTATATCTCCTGTACAATTCAGTCTTGTAATATTTGATGAAGTGCATAGAACTGCAGGTGATTATGCTTATTCAGGAATTGCACAAAGATTTGAGAATTCTTCTGCTAGACTTGTTGGGATGACTGCAACTTTACCTAGTGAAAAAGATAAAGCAACTGAAATTCTAACAAAACTTAGAATTTCTAGTGTTGCAGAAAGAACTGAAGATAGTCCTGATGTCACACCATACATTCAAGAAACTAATACTGAGTGGATTAACGTTGAACTACCTCCAGAACTAAAAGCAATTCAAACATTATTAAAATTAGCACTAGATGAAAGATATGATGTATTAAGAAAAAATGGTATACGTCTAGCAGAGCAACAATCTCTTTCTGCTTTACTTCGAATCCGACAATTTGTGTTAAATCAGAATAGACGTTCTGCAAAACCGTTATTCACTGCAATTCGAATTCATTATGCACTAAATATTTTAGAAGCACATGGAATTACTCCTTTTTTGAAGTTCTGTGAGCGTGCACAGGCAAAAAAAGGTGTTGGAGTCAAAGAACTCTTTGAAGTTGATCCAAACTTTACAAGAGCAATACATCTTGCCAAAGAGGCGCAATCTAGAGGTATTGAGCACTCTAAAATTCCAAAACTCAAAGAAATCATTGCGTCTGTTCCTGGAAAGGCTTTGATTTTTACGAGTTATCGAGATTCAGTTGACTTGATTTTCAATAAACTAACTGAGATGGGAATCTCTGCAGGAATTCTAATTGGTAAAGCAGGTGAAGCAGGACTAAAACAAAAAAAGCAGATAGAGACTGTACAGAAATTTCGAGATGGCGCTTTTCAAGTACTAGTTGCAACACGTGTTGGTGAAGAAGGATTAGATATTGCTGAGGTTAATCAGGTTATTTTCTATGATAATGTTCCAAGTTCAATTCGATTTATTCAAAGAAGGGGGAGAACAGGAAGAAAAGATACGGGTAAACTTGTAGTATTGATTGCCAAAAATACCATTGATGAGACATATTATTGGATAGGAAAAAGAAAGATGACTTCAGCTAAATCAATGGGTGAAAAAATGACCAAAGTCTTGGAGAACAATCAAGAAATTGAATCTCAAAAAACAGGACTAGATGCTTTTCTCTAAATATTGTGTTGAATAGATATTTTATCAATAATATCTTGTTTTCTTTGAATCACTTTATTTTTCATTCCTGATTCTAAATGATGAATGCTACTACTTTTTGCTATTAGTAAATTATCTAATCTAATATCAAATTGATTTTGAAGAAATTCTTTTACTTCTTGTGGCCCTCCTAATTCTAAATTATCAAATGATTCTTTTGCTAAATTAATAATAGATTTTTCTAGATATGATAAAATCTCATCTAATGTTTTTTCTGTTAGTACAGTCAATTAAAAAATTATCCTAATCTTTTTATGATGTGATATCC
>JAMHKW010000071.1:0-5919 GCA_028439805.1 Candidatus Nitrosopumilus sp.
TTTTCAAAGAAATTGTAAAACTATCTATTACTCCAATGTTATCTACACTATCAATTCTAAACTATGCAGAGATTGATTCTGAACAAGAAATAATATCTTATGGAATTGGAATAATTTTACTAAATATTGGAATGTATTTTGTAGCACCAACAATAATTATCTATAAAATTAAAAAATAATCATTCTACCAAACATCATCTACTTCATCAAGTAGTTTGTATTCTTTCTCAGTTTCACGTTTCATTAATTTTAGTCTAGAGATATCTCTATCAAAAAATAAATCTATTTCCCAATCAAGCAATACTCTAATCTTCTTATCAAAGGTTGGAATTTTTGAAAGATAGACATTTCTCCATAGTAACCATGCCCAAAATCCAGATATGTTCATTCCCAAAAATGTAGCAATTCCTGATCTCTTTCCAATAATTGCCATTTGTCCCTTGGAATGATATACAAATTTTTCTTTTTGTGAATTTTTAATTAATGCCTTTAAATTTTTGGCTGCTGTTTTTGCTTGAGCTTCTGCAATTTGTGCCGTTGGGGGAAACGGTCTTTGTGTTTTAGAATCTAAAAATAATGCGCAATCTCCAATTGCAAATACTCCTGGAAAATCTTGAACCTCAAGATAATCATTAATTATGACTTTACCTTTGTCAGTCTTGAACATTGATCTCTTGATTGTATTAACAGGAGTAACTCCTGCAGTCCAAACCAAAGTCTTTGTTCTAATCGCATCAATCTCTGAATCATCTATTGGGTCTTTTGGGGTTTCATCTAATGATTTTGTAGTAACTTCATTTCCATCAAAACTAGTTACTGCTGTTTTTAGTCTAATGTCTATTCCTCTTTCTATCATCTTCTCTTTTGCAAACGTTGCTAGTTTTTGTTCAAATCCTGGTAAGATCATTGGTAATGCTTCTAACACAATAACTTTGAGATCTTCCTTGTGAATAGTGGGATAGTGTTTTCGTGCATCCAAAAGCAGATCCATTAATTCACCTGCAGTTTCAATTCCTGCAAAACCTCCTCCTACTACAACAAAATTTAAAAAACTTTTTCGAAGAATTGGATTAGTCTCATTTTCTGCTTGTTCAAGCATATCGATAACTCTATTTCTTAACATTACAGCATCATTGAGTGTCTTCATAGTGTAGGCATTTTTTTCCACATCTGCCATTCCAAAAAAGTTCGTCTCACTACCAAGTGCAATTATCAAAAAATCATAATGAATTGATATACTTCTTTTATCTCCAGTTCCCCATAAGGTTACTAGTTTTCCATGGGGGTCAATATTTTTAATTCTGCCTTCATAGAATTTTGTTTTTTTACAAATAGTTCTGATGGGCAAAACTATATGCCTAGTTTCAATCATTCCTGATGCTACCTGTGGCAACATGGGCGTAAATAATAGAAAATTATCTTCACTTATCATTACTAGTTCAATTTCAGAATTATTCCCAAATTCAGATTCTAATTGTCTAGCACATTCTACTCCAGCAAAACCTCCGCCCAAAATCACAATTTTTTTCTTATTTCTAGCCAATTTGTCCTATCCACAGATTGGGTGAATATATGCTATAAGAAATATTTTCACTGGAGTTATCAGGCTCTTAAAATATCTGAATGTAATATATCGTAAGCTCTAGCTGCATCCTTTTCATTTAAAATGACTATGATGTTATCTTGACTGAAAAATGCATTCACCAATTCAATTCCATTTGCATGTAATACCTCAGCAACATAAGAAACCACATCTGATTGGTTCTGAGACACAGGTACTGAAATTCTAATTTTTGCTAAACCAGTACTGAACATATCATCTCTGCTTGAAACATTACTGAAGATCTGTCTAATACCTTCCATATCTTCTGTAAGGAATCTAAAAGAATCAGATAATCTAAAAAAATCATAGTTACTAGTTATTTTGGAGAATTTATCTAAAATTACTGTAGGATCCATTTCATTTGATTCCTTTACTGAAAATTTAATATCCATAATTCCATCAGTTAATGCTAATCGTGCATTTTTCAAAACTGATTCTTCTTTAACATCTTCTTTGATTTCAAATGAATCTGCATATCGTTTTATTGCAACTACTACCGTATTGAGATTAACAGAATTCCCTATAGCCTTTTCAATATCTGGTTGAATCTTTACTGCAAGTGCTGTATAGTTTATCAAATCCATCTTCATACAATCAGAAATTGAGCGATTTCTGGTTATGATATCTCTTACAACCTCAGGCACAGACATATTTGAAACCCTCATTAAGGTTATTATAACATGTCAGTTATAATAGGATTATGTAAGAAATTAAAGAAATATCAATAATCTTTATATAATGTCATATGTATTACATATAGTAGATAAATATGACAATGTTCTTTGATAGCGAATTTGATAGAATCTTCAAACGAATGTCAAACTCTTTTTTTAACATAGATGACATTTTTGAAGAATTCAAGGGAAATGGTTCTGACTCTGGTCCATATTATTACGGTTATACAATGACTGTTGGTCCAGATGGAAAACCTGTTGTAAAAGAATATGGAAATGTCAAACCAGGCCTACTTCCAAATTCTGATACACGAGAACCACTCGTCGACACAATTGTCGATGAAAAAGAAAAAGTAGTAAAACTCATAGCTGAGATGCCAGGAGTTGAAAAGACTGATGTAAAAATCGTTGTTGAAAACAAGACTGTAGATCTTTCAGCTCAACATGACGAAAAGAAATACCATGTAAAAGTTCCTGTACAACATAAAGTTGATGAGAACTCTGCAAAGGCTTCTTACAAAAATGGTGTTTTACAAATAGTCTTCAAGTTAGTTGAAGAAGAAAAACCCAAAGGCAAAATGGTGGAGGTTGAATAACCCCCCAATTTTTTTGAGGTAATGATATGAGTGAAATTGTTTTAAAAATAGATGAAATTACACAACAACATGTTGGAAGAGGTAGAGCTATTGTTGATCCTAAAATTATTGAGGATCAAAAATGGAATACTGGACAAATCTTAGAATTAACATATAACAAAAAAACACATGTAAAACTTTGGCCAGGCGCTCCTGAAGAATATGGTGCAGGAATTATCAAAATAGATGGAATTACACGGCAAAACATTGGTGCAGGAATTGGTGATAAAATCTCACTAAAATCAGTTGAAGCAGTAAACGCTGAACAAATTATTTTATCTCCTACGGAAAAGATTGCAGCTGAAGGATTACAAGAATACATGATTTACAATTATCTTAATCATGTATTTACTACTGGAGATTCAATTTCTCTAAATACGCAGATGGGTAGTCGAGTTCAGTTTATTGTAACTAGTACCAAACCATCAAAACCAGTTATTGTTACAGAAAATACAGTATTCAAACTTGGTACAATGACAAAAGCAATTGATGTATCTTTTCCAAGAATAACATATGATGAACTTGGAGGTCTAAAAACTGAGGTTCAAAAAATTCGTGAGATGGTAGAATTACCCATGAGACATCCAGAGTTATTTGACAAAATAGGTGTAGACGCACCAAAAGGCGTATTACTATATGGTCCTCCAGGTACAGGAAAAACTCTGCTTGCAAAAGCTGTTGCAGGAGAAACTAATGCTCACTTTATCTCACTTAGCGGTCCTGAAATCATGGGCAAGTACTATGGAGAAAGTGAAGAAAAACTCAGAGAAATCTTCACACAAGCTGAAGAAAACGCCCCTAGCATAATTTTCATTGATGAAATTGATTCTATTGCTCCAAAGAGGGATGAAGTATCAGGTGAAGTTGAGAAGAGAATAGTCTCTCAACTCTTGACACTAATGGATGGTATGAAGTCTCGAGGAAAAGTTGTAGTGATTGCAGCTACTAACAGACCAGACTCTATTGATCCAGCACTTCGAAGACCCGGTAGATTTGATAGAGAAATTGAAATTGGAATTCCTGATGATGAGGGGAGATTTGATATTTTATCAATTCATACACGTGGTATGCCAATTGATGAAAAAGTAGATCTTAAACAAATCTCAAAGACTACACATGGATTTGTAGGTGCTGATTTGGAAGTATTATCCAAAGAAGCTGCAATGAGATCTCTTCGTAGAATTCTTCCTGAGATTGATCTTGATGAAGAGAAAGTTTCTTCAGAAATTCTTCAAAAGATTCAGATTACTAGCGAAGACTTTAGAGATGCATTAAAAGAAGTCAAACCAAGTGCATTAAGAGAAGTTCAAGTTCAAATCCCAAATGTTAGTTGGGATGATGTTGGAGGTCTAGATCAATTAAAAGAAGAACTTCGTGAGGCAGTTGAATGGCCTATTAAACACAAAGAAGCATTTGATTATGTTAATATAGAAACTCCAAAGGGAATCCTACTTCATGGTCCACCTGGTACTGGTAAAACTATGATTGCAAAAGCACTTGCAAAAATGACAGAATCTAACTTTATCAGTATAAAGGGTCCTGAATTACTCTCAAAATGGGTTGGCGAATCTGAAAAAGGAGTTAGAGAAATTTTCAGAAAAGCACGACAGGCAGCACCATGTATTATTTTCTTAGATGAAGTAGATGCACTTGTTCCACGAAGAGGCAGTGGTGGATCAGGTTCACATGTTACAGAAAACGTGGTATCTCAAATTCTAACTGAGATTGATGGACTAGAAGAACTACACAATGTATTGATAATTGGTGCAACTAACCGATTAGATATTGTAGATGAGGCACTGTTAAGACCCGGTAGATTTGATAGAATTATTGAAGTTCCTAATCCTGACGCAAAAGGAAGACAACAAATCTTTGAAATTCATACCAAAAAGAAACCACTTGCAAGTGATGTTAACATTACAAAACTTGTAGAGTTGACAGATGATTTTAGTGGCGCAGAAATTTCTGCAGTTGCAAATAGAGCAGCAATAACGGCACTAAAGAGATACGTCAATGGTAAATCTCAAAATATCAAAGAAATCAAAATTACTCAACAAGATCTAATTGATGCAGTTGACAAGGTAAGGCCTCGAAAAAAAGAGGTCCCACTATCTCAATCCATAAAATAGTCTAAATACTAAGGAAAATGACGTAAAATAATGAAACTTTACCTCGATTTTGATCCTTGTCAAGAATGCAATACTATGATGGCTGAACTTAGTAGTCCTGAAATGTTATTTGCTGATGAAAAGAAAAGAGCAGATGAATCTGCAAAATTTCTTAGACATTTAACATATAATCACAACGAAGTTGTTCAAGCTGTTTTGGAAGACCTTCCAAAACAAAAGAAAGATCAAGAACCTGGCTTTTACAAATAGTCTTCTTTTTCATTCTTAGAAATCTGTAATCATATTCATATACAATATTATTCTAATATTTCTGTGAAATTATAATATGAAAACTAGTCTTATCTTTAGTTTAACTATCCTACTTCTTTTAGTTGGGTCGCTCCAATTTACATTAGCATTTGAAACTCAGCAAGATCCAAGACCACCAGAAATTCCAGAACCTTCTCCAGAACCAGAACCAATTCAATTACCAGATCCTGAACCAACTCCTGAACCATTTCCTGGAGATACTGAATCAGAAAAAATCCAACGATTAACTGAAGAAAATGATAAACTAAAACAACAAAATATCAATCTTCAAGGACAAATATCAACTCTAAAAAATGAAAGATTAGGATTACAAACTGAAATATCAGAACTTAATGATACCATTAAAAGTCTTAAAGAAATAACAATGGAGCAAATTCGAGTGATAATGAACTTAGTAAATCAACTTAAAGATGTATTATTTGAAAAAATCTTTTCTTCTACAACTATTTTTTAATTGATTCTAAAGAATGTCCACGATTTGTAATCATTTGAGTAACTGCTTCTATTGTATAATCAATTCCATGCTCCTCTTCAAAATGATTTCTTAATTTTTCAATTAATCCTACAGT
>JAMHKW010000072.1:0-3790 GCA_028439805.1 Candidatus Nitrosopumilus sp.
CTTCTCAAGGAACTTCCTTCACTAAAGAGACCAACTGTTAGTCCTTTAAGTCAAAAAGGTTGGCTAGGTGTAAATACTGTAATCTTAAAAACTGATTTCCACAAGCTAATACCAAAACTTAGAAAGATTGCTCAAGGAATAGTTGTACATGAACCACGGCAAATTCTTCAGTTAGAGGAGATAAAGCGTGACGAAGAGAATTGATCAAGATATTACAGGTTAGTAATGTTGACAGTTTTGTAGAATCCAGACGTCAAAAAACCTCACAAAAAGATAGAAAAATTGTACAATTAATTCTAAATGATGTTAAAAAGAATGGTGATCTTGCTATCAAAAAATATGAACAAAAATTTAATGGAAAAAAGACAAAACAGTTGCGTCTAAGTACGCAAGAATGTAAAAAAGCAAAAATCACACAGGAAGAATTTAAAGCATTACAATTATCCGCCATAAAACTATCAAAGACACAACAAACTCTCAAAAAGAAATTGGTTGAATCAGTAAAGAAAATTCCAAATGTATCTTTTGTACCAATTCCAAGTGTAGGTTGTTACATACCTGGAGGTCAAGCTAGGTATCCAAGTTCAGCAATAATGTCTGTAATTACTGCTGCTGAGGCTGGAGTAAAAAGAATTGTAGTTGTTTCTCCACCTGACTCTGATGGAAATATTGATCCAATGACAATCACTGTTGCACAGAATTGTGGTGCAGAAATTTACAAAGTTGGTGGAGTACAAGCAATTGCTGCATTATCATATGGAACAAAATCTATATGTAAAGTTGATAAAATTGTTGGACCTGGAGGAAAATTTGTTAGTATTGCTAAAGCAATTGTTAGTGAAGAAACCTCGATTGATATGATTGCAGGACCAACAGAACTTGGAATTATAGTAGATACAAGTGCTGATCCTGAATTAGTTGCATATGATCTTGTATCTCAAGCAGAGCACAGTAATGATACAATGTGTTTTGTTATCACAACATCAAAAACTATGGCAAAAAAAATTCAAAAAACACTTGAAAAATTAGTTCCAAATGTAGAAAGAAATTCAATTGTTAAACGAAGTATATCTAAAAATGGATTCATTGCAGTATGTAAAAATCAAAATGATATAATTGAATTAGCAAATAAAATTGCACCGGAACACATGGAATTAATGGTGAAAGGTGCAAAAACATTATCCAAAAAGATCACTGGTCCTGGTTTAGTTTTAATTGGAAATAATACTCCATCCTCTGCTAGTGATTATCTTTTAGGCACAAATCACATACTTCCAACTAATGGATTTGGAAAAACTAGAGGTGGATTATCAGTATTGGATTTTCTAAAATTACAAACTATAGTTGAAACTAAAAAATCAGATCTAAGTAAAATCTCTGATAATTTAAAAATACTTACAGATGCAGAAGGATTACCAAATCACTACAAAGCAGTGGAAAGGAGATTAAAATGAATAAAAAATTTGAAAAAAGATTAAATGAGTTAGGAAAACTTTCTGGATATCAAAAACCAACTAAAGTTGATGATGTTTTGAAATTAGATTCAAATGAGAATCTTGCAATTAAAAAAGAATTTCAAACAGAATTAATTCGTGAAGCTCAAAAACGTTCCGACATCAGAACATATCCACTTGGTGGAGTTGAAAATTTTATTAATTCGCTTGCAAAATATTTGAAAGTATCAAAAAATATGATTTCAGTTGGAAATGGGTCTGATCAAATCCTTGATTTAATTTTAACAAATTTATGTACAAAGTCAACAAAAATTTTAACATCTGATCCTACTTTTGGCTTCTTTGAAGAAAGGTGTAAACTTTATTCAATAAATCAAGTTAAAATTCCATTTTCAAAAAATATGGATTTACGCATTGAAGATTTTATTAAAAAAGCAAAATCTGTTGATATGATTTATCTTGATTCTCCAAATAATCCGACCGGCTTCCAATTTTCTAATAAAAATTTGGAAAAATTATTTAAATCTTTTTCAGGTCCTATCATAATTGATGAGGCATATGGTGAATTTTCAAATTCATCAGTACTTCGTCTTGTAAAAAAATATCCTAATGTAATTTTAGTAAAAACTCTATCAAAAGCATTCGGATTGGCTGGACTAAGAATTGGTTATATGATTGCAGACAAAAAATTCACTGAAGTTTTTTCAAATGTCATTCAATATCCATATCCTCTAAACACATTAGCTATCGAATGTGGTATATTGGCAATACAAAAATCCAAACAAATCATATCTATTTTTGAAATTATTAAAAAACAAAGGGAGAGAATCATACAAAATCTAAAAAAATATGATGCCTTTGATGTCTTTGATTCTAATGCAAATTTTGTACTATTTGATGCTAAGGGTGCTGATACACGAGTGTATAATGCACTGATTGAACAAGGCATCTCGATCAGAAAACTTGGAAAATTGGCATCACACAAAGGATGTCTACGTGTAACAATTGGAACTCCTGATATGAACTCTAAATTTTTACTAGCAATACGTGATCTTTTAGAATGACTAAAGAAATCTACATTTCTGATGATATAATTCAGAAAATACAAAAATTTGATTCAATAATTTTTGATTGTGATGGTGTTCTAGTAGATATTAGAAATTCTTATGATCATGCTATTAACAAAACAATTTCTGCAATAATGAATGAACTATTTGATGATAAGATTTCTAATATTGTAACTTCAAAAATACTATATGATCTCAAATCTGTAGGGGGTTTCAATGATGAAGTTGCAGTAGTCTATGCTGTCATTATGACATTGGTCGCATCTAAAAAATCAAAAATTGAATTTGAAAAATTAATCATTGATGTAATTGATAATGCTAATGAATCTGGAATTAATTCAATTGATAATTATTTTATTAATCAAAATATGGATTTAACAGAAATTAAATCAAAACTAGATTATGAGAACTCTCGAAAAATAAGTTACATACACAGAATTTTTAATCAATTATTTTATGGACCTGTATTATATGAAGAAATTTTTAATGAAAAATCTCAATTTACTGAAAGGCCATTGATTGATTTAGACAATATTGTTTTAGATGATAATCTTATGTATAAATTAAAAACTAGATTTGGAACTAAAATATCTACGGTTACTGGTAGAGGGAATTTTGCATTTTCATATTCAATGAAAAATTTTCTAGATAATTTTGATATGAAAAATTCTATATTTCTAGAGGATCGTCCAATGAATCTTGCCAAACCTAATCCTGAATCTTTAATAGAATCAATTTCTGGAATTAATTCCAAATGTTCTTTATACATTGGTGATTCAATGGAAGATCTCATGATGGTTGAGAAATGTAAAGAACATGGTTATGATGTATCATTTTGTGGGATTTATGGTTCAAGTGATGAACCAGAATTAAAGTATGAATTATTTCAAAAAAATAAAGCATCATTTATTCTTAAATCAATACAGGAACTTCCGAAGGCATTAAATCTAGTATAGTAGAAATCAAACAAGTATATCATGAAACCTAGAAAAACAACTATCAAACGAGAAACCAAAGAGACCCGTGTTTCAGTTACCATTAATTTGGATGGAACTGGAAAAACTACCATCAGTACCGGCATTAAGTTTCTAGATCACTTGATTGGTTCTTTTGGTAAACACTCTATGATGGATTTGATTGTTAAAGCAAAATCAATAGATGGAATTGAACACCACTTGATTGAGGATACAGGAATAACCATTGGAAGTGCAATTGATAAAGCATTAGGAAATAGAAGTGGAATAACAAGATTTAGTTTTTCATCTGTAC
>JAMHKW010000072.1:3800-5822 GCA_028439805.1 Candidatus Nitrosopumilus sp.
TCTAGCTGAAACATCGCTTGATCTAGTGAAAAGACAGTATCATAAAATCACTCTCTTAACTAAAAGAACAAAAATTGAAGGCATGTCGAAAGAAGATTTAGAACACTTTTTCTTTTCACTTGCACAAAATATCAATTGTTGTATTCACGTTACTGTAAAGTATGGAGATAATGATCACCACAAAGTTGAAGCTGCAATAAAATCAATGGCAGTAGCAATACGAAATGGTATATCACATGATTCTAAACAAAAAGGAATACCAAGTACTAAAGGCGCAATGTAATGGTAGATGTTGCAATATTTGATTACGGAGCAGGAAATATCTTTAGTCTAAAGACTGCACTTGAAAAAAATGATGCTAACGTTGATATTATTACAAGCTTTGATCAATCAAAAAAATATAATGGTTTGTTATTGCCAGGTGTAGGAAATTTTGATCCTGCCATAAGAAGTATTAGAGATTATTCTGCATTAGGTTTTAATGATTTTGTTAAAGATAAAATTCCAGTTCTTGGAATATGTTTGGGAATGGAAATGTTTTTTCAACAAAGTCAAGAGGGTAAAGAAAAAGGTCTTGATGTAATGAATGGTGAAGTTATATTACTTCCAAATGATATGAAAATTCCGCATATGGGTTGGAATAATTTAGAGATTACAAAAGATAGTAAAATTTTGGAAGGTGTAGAAAATGATTCATGGGTTTATTTTGTTCATTCCTATAGAGCCAAACCCGATAATGAAGATATTATTGTGGCTAGTGCAGATTATGGGATTAAAGTTCCTGCTGTTGTTGAAGATAAATTATTCTTTGGAACTCAGTTTCATCCTGAAAAATCAGGTAAAGTTGGATCATTAATGATCAAAAATTTCCTTAGAGTGTGCAGTAAATGAAAATCATACCTTCAATTGATCTGATGGATGGTAAAGTTGTACGTTTGTACAGGGGGGATCCTGAAAATAAAACAATTTACAGCGATAATCCTGTAGAGGTTGCAAAAAAATGGGAATCGCTTGGAGGTGATATTTTACATATTGTTGATTTAGATGCAACTTTAGGTAATGGTGAAAATTTTAAAATAATTAAAGAAATATCTGAAAATACATCAATTCCTTTACAAGTTGCCGGCGGACTTAGAACTGAAGAAAAAATTTCTGAGGTTTTAGATTTTTCATCTCGTGTAGTAATTGGAACACTTGCAATGCAACTTAAAGAAAGTGAACAAGATAACATCTTAGGTGATTTTATCCAAACATTTGGATCTGAAAGAATTGTAATTTCTATTGATCATGTAGATGGAAAAATTGTTACTCATGGATGGCAAAATAGTACTGGAATTGATCTGTATGATGCAACAAATGAATTTGTTAAGTATGGATTCACCGAATTTCTAACTACAAATGTTTCAAAGGATGGAACGTTAGAAGGTCCTGATCTTGAATCATTAAAAAAAATATGCCAAATAGACGATTGCAATGCAATTGCTAGTGGTGGAATATCCAAAATGCAAGATATTCATGATGTAAATAAAATTAATCCATTTGGAGTAATTTTGGGAAAGGCACTTTATGAAGGGCTAGTTTCAATAGAGGAGGCAAAAAAAATTGGTTCTAACTAAACGAATTATTCCCTGTTTGGATGTTGCAAATGGGCGTGTTGTCAAAGGATTAAATTTTGAATCAATAAAAGATGCAGGAGATCCTGTGCAATTAGCTGAAAAATATTCAAATGAAGGTGCAGATGAATTAGTATTTCTGGATATCACTGCATCATCTGAACAACGTGAAACTATAAAATCACTTGTAAAAAAAATTGCAGAAGTAATTGATATACCATTTACAGTAGGTGGTGGTGTCAAATCATTACAACACGCAAGAGATATTTTGCTTAATGGTGCTGATAAGGTTGCAATTAATACTGGAGCCGTAAAAAATCCTGAAGTAATTACTGAATTAATGGAATTATTCGGTAAACAATGTGTTGTAGTTGCAATTGATTCTAGAAGAAATTATAACTTAGAAAAA
>JAMHKW010000073.1:0-5817 GCA_028439805.1 Candidatus Nitrosopumilus sp.
AAACAAACCACAAGATTCAGGAAATGATAGATATTCTAGTAATGATAGAAGCTCAAGATATTCTAGTAATGATAGAAGCTCAAGATATTCCAAAGATAATAGAAATTCACGTTCAAGTAGAGACGATTCTAGACCTCAAAAATCAAAAAATGATAAATTTTTGAGAAAACAGGAAAGCTTCTTTTCTGATGGTTCAGAAAAATTCTATGCATCTCTAAAAGAAAAATTATTTGAAATTTTGGGAGGAAAAGTTTGTTCTAGTTGTGGATATAAAGACGAAAAAGCTTTAGGATTTAGTCATAAATTTGATGATGAAGCTTTTGATAATATTGGACGTGGAGGCGCAGCATCTTCATGGGGAAAATATATCTCAGAACCGGAACTTGCTAAGAAAGAACTTGATGTATTGTGCTTGAATTGTAATGAAATTAAACAACCCGTGTCAAAACCAAAAGAGTATAGTTCAAAACCTTCCAAGAAAAATCGCCGCTTCCCTAGATGATCTTTAAAATCATCTTTGAGAATTTATTAACACTTTAATAATAATAATTTTGAAACCAAATTATGAGTAGTGACTTTAAGGCATTAGGCATTTCTATGATTGTAATGGTTGGAATTGTAGCCCTATATACTGCATTTATTCATTAGATTCACTCTTTCACAATTTCTATACTGTATTCTGAAATTTTAGTGGAAACTAACTTATGTTCTTTGTCGATTACTGATTGAATAAAATCTGCAAATTTCTCAACATTTGCCTTATCTTTTAGTAAAATACTGTGAGCAGATTTATCCTTTAATGAAATCACCAATTCATTTTCAATCACATTAAGAATTGATGTAATGTAGGTCTCTTTTCCATCCTTTATGAAAATTAAACTGGCAAACTTCTTAGCCTCATATTTATCGTCACACGCAATACTGATTTTCATTTATTCTCAAAAAGAAATTGGTCTATCTGGTCTTTTGCTTTTTCTCTTTTTTCCTGATGAACTGTAAGAAAATTATTAATTTTTTCAATTAAAATTGCTTTTAGCTCTCCTGAAAGTAATTTTCCAGATTTATAATCTTCATAGATTGACTTTAACTTGTTGTCATCAGGTTCAAAAAATATTCTTAGATATTGAAATGATACATCGATATCTGGATTTCCACCAATCTTTCTATGCTCCTCAACACTTGTTTGTCCTCCTGAAAATGCATATTTGTTAATTTTCTTTTTTACTACATTTGGTGCATCAGTTGTGTAGATTGTACCATTTTCATCTGAAGCTGACATTTTTCCACCAGGTCCTTCTAATCCTGGAATCATAATATTATGAATCAGTGCAGGTTTTGGTTTTCCAATCTTTGGTGCAATATCTCTTGTTAATCTAAAGTGTGGATCTTGGTCTACTCCTAATGGAATCAAAACTGGTTTGTCTTCAATAAAACATGGCGCCGATTGTAATGATGTATAAAAAATCATACCAATATTTGTTTCATTTGTGAATCCAAACGTTGCTTTTGTATTTGAAAAATTAATTTTCTTGGCTACTTGAGCCGCAATTGGATAAAGAGTTTGAATATTTTTTGTATTGATAATAATTTTTGTTTTATCTGGTTTGAAACCTAATGCAA
Organism: Candidatus Nitrosopumilus sp.; assembly: GCA_028439805.1. GTDB lineage: Archaea > Thermoproteota > Nitrososphaeria > Nitrososphaerales > Nitrosopumilaceae > Nitrosopumilus. Next base: position 1,621 of record JAMHKW010000073.1, read on the forward strand.
TAAAATCTAGTGCATTTTCATATGCAAATTTACCGGTTTCTTCTAAAGTTAAGTTAGGTTTTGTATAAAATTTCTCATCATCTGTTAATTGAAAATACATGTTGACATCAAATCTTTCTTGTAACCATTTTGCAAAAACCCAGGGTACCAAATGTCCAATATGAGTATGACCAGATGGCCCTCTCCCAGTATATAGAAAGAATTTGTTACCTTTTTCATAATCATCCAGAATTCTATCCATTTCTCTATGGGAGAAGAAAATTCCCCTTCTAAGCATAAAATGGTCCTCCCCTGCAACTTTCTTGATTCTCTCAAATAATTCTGTAGAAATCTTCTCAGTCCCAAACTTCTTGATTAATTTATCATAATCAATATCCCCCTCAACATGCCAAGGAGTTACAATAAAGTCATCAGCTGACATTCAAATTGACTTAGGTTAAGGTTTAAAAAGTCTTTTTCGAACTTTTACTGTTGTCACAAGTTTTTCATGAAATTGAAAAAAAAATTATTAACTCTCTAAAAGGCATCCCGAATCAAACTCCAGAGGCCCTTGAACAAAATACATTCCTTTCCCCAGATCAGATTAGACGAGGAATTGAATGGCTTAAACTTAAAGATCTGGCAATTGTCGATGAATCAAAAACAAGTATTATCAGTTTAGGTAAAAATGGTATAGAATCTTTTCAAAAAGGATTACCTGAAAGAAGATTATTGGATTTACTGAAAAATGGTCCTAGAAAATTGTCTTATTTACAAAAAGAACTTGGACCTGTTTTTGGACCTGCAATGGGATTAGCTAAAAAAAATAATTTGGTTGATACATCTTTAGAAGAAATTTCTTCACATTTTATTCCTGAAGAACTTCCTGGTGAAAAAACTCTCAAACAAATTGGAGAAAATAAACTTCTAAAAGATCAACTTGATGAAAGTGATTTATTGGTACTTTTGAAAAGACCTGATTTTATAATTGAAGATATTGTAAAAGCCAAAAAAATTACTTTAACTGCTTCTGCAAAGTCTATAGAATTTTCTGAATCTTCTGGAGAAATAGATGTTGAAGCAAAAGTACCTGAAGTTTTTGTCGCACGAACTCATCCATTAAAAGACACCATTGATGAAATTCGTGAAATTTTTGTTACATTAGGATTTTCAGAAATTAATGGAAATATGACTCAATCAAGCTTTTGGAATTTTGATGCCCTATTTACTCCACAAGATCATCCTGCACGAGAATTACAAGATACATTTTATCTAGATGGTGTTTCTGCTAAAAAAATTGCAACTCCAGAACAAATTAGAAAAGTTTCTGACTCTCATAAAAAGAATTGGAGATATCATTGGGATATTAATGAAGCAAGAAAAATAGTTCTAAGAACTCATACTACTTGTGTTACAATTAAAAATCTAGCTGAAAACAAACCTGATGAGGCTAGAGTTTTTTCATTAGGACGTGTATTTAGAAATGAAAAAGTTAGTTACAAGCATCTTGTTGAATTTAATCAAATTGAAGGAGTTGTTGTAGGAAAAGATGCTAATCTTAGAAATTTAATGGGTATTCAACGAGAATTCTATAAACGAATTGGAATTACAAAAATAAAATTCTGGCCAACATTTTTCCCATACACAGAACCTTCGCTACAAACCATGGTATATAATGAAAGACTAGGAAAATGGGTAGAATTATTTGGAATGGGAATTTTTAGACCTGAAGTAACTAAACCTCTTGGAATTACTAAGCCTGTTTTGGCATGGGGAGGAGGTATTGAAAGAATTGCAATGCTAAAGTATGGTATTGATGATGTGAGAGAATTTTACAATAACAATTTGAGTTGGTTGAGGAGTGCTAGAAAATGCCAGTAGTTGAATTATCTTACACTCGTCTTCAAAAATTAATTGGCAAAGTTACAAAAAAACAAATTTCTGATTCATTACCATTTCTTGGATTAGATATTGAATCTGAAGACAAAGACTTGATTAGAATTGAATATAGTCCAAATAGACCTGATTATTCAACTGATTTTGGAATTGCACTTGGATTGCAAGGATTACTTCGAATCAAAACAGGTGCAATTAAACTCAATATTAAAAAATCTAACAAGTATGCTGTATTTGTACAATCTAGAGTATCAAAAGTTCGTCCTTTTGTAACTGGTATTGTTGCAAAAAATGGAAAAATTGATGATAAAACAATTAAACAGCTTATGACCATGCAAGAAGATCTTCATTTTGGAATAGGAAGAAAGAGAAAAAAATCATCAATAGGAATTCATGATTTGGATGTAATTTCATTTCCTTTAGTTTACACGACCACAAACAGACATCATAAATTCATTCCACTAAACTCAAAAAAAGAACTTTCTATCTCTGAAATCCTAAAAAATACTCCTGTTGGAAAAGATTATGGTTCTATACTTGGAAATTCTACCCAAGTACCTATAATTTTAGATGCAAATCAACAAACCGTCTCTTTTCCTCCAATAATTAATGCAGCTGCAACTACTGTTACAACTAAAACAAAAAACCTCTTTGTTGAGATAACTGGAATCAATAAAGATGATGCTGAAGATATGCTTTCAGTTGTTGCAACTATTTTACAAAGTGCTGGGTTTACTTTAGAATCAGTTCAAATATCTGGTACAAAAAATTCTTCACCTAAACTTGAACAAAAGAAAATCTCTGTTAATTCTTCTTTAATTAATCAAATCCTTGGTTTGAATCTTAGCACTTCAAAGATTATTTCATCATTAAAAAAATCTAGATTGGATGCATCAACTAAAGGAAAAAATATTATTTGTGTAATTCCTGCATATAGATTTGATATTTTTGGACCAATGGATTTAGTAGAAGAAGTTGCCCTGGGATATGGAATTCAGAATCTTGAACCTACATTGTCGCCTTCTCAAACACTTGGTCAAAAACACCCCAACTCAATTAATTTGAAATTGATTTCTTCGATTATGACTGGATTAGGTTTTATGGAAGTTCTAAATTCTAGCTTAACAAGTAAACGAATTCTTTATGATAATACAAAAAGAGATTCAATGAAAATTATATCGGTTTTAGATTCTAAAAGTCTTGAACATACTATTCTTAGAGATTCGTTACTTCCAGGATTAATTAATAGTCTAGCAAAAAATATTCATGAATCATATCCTCAAAAATTATTTGAGATAGGAACTATTTTTAACAAAACAAGTTCTGTAACTGAAGAAACTCATCTTTGTGCAGTAAGTTCTCATAAAGATGCAAATTTTAGTGAGATAAAATCTGTTTTACAATCAGTTATTCAATTGGTTTTTGGAAAAACTTGTGAAACTAAACCTACAATTGATCTGACTTTTGAAAAAGGAAATGTTGGAAGCATTATTGTTAATGGAAAAACTGTTGGAACTGTTGGTGAAATCAGTAAACCTACTAAAGATAACTTTAAGCTTAGAGAACCAATAGTTTCCTTTGAGATAAAACTACCTGGTTAATATTTGACTAAGTAGAATATCGTATGCCCTAAGAGCAACCATGCAGACGGATTGGGATGATGTCGATCGTAATGATACCAATGATTTTCAATTCACCCAGGCATGGCACATTAAGGGCACCCCGGTTTCAGAACCCAAGGAGGTTTTGGCTAAAATACCAATGATCTTGTGCGAGTCAGAACCGGGGAACAATTTCATTTAACAAAAATTGAAAAACCATAAAACATCCATTAGTGATACAGAAAACTGAAATGGTGAATTATTGGTTAGCAAAACAAGAACCTAGTGGACCTAGAGGATATAATTTTGAACAACTAAAAAAAGAAAAAACAACTATCTGGGATGGCGTTCATAATAATCTTGCATTAAAACATATGAGAGAAATGAAACCAAACGATCTTGTTTTGTTTTATCATACAGGTGATGAAAGACAGGCTGTAGGTATAATGCAAATTATTTCAAAACCCTACCCAAACCCAAAAGAAGAAAATGAACGTTTCATTGTTGTTGATGTGAAATACAAAAAATCACTGAAACGTCCCGTAACACTTGATGAAATGAAAAAAGAAAAAAAATTTGAAGATTGGGAACTTGTTCGAATTTCAAGATTATCTGTAATGCCTGTCCCAAAGCCGATTTGGGATGTAATCATAAAAATTTCCCAAAACTGAACATAATCGGTTTATTGATATAGTCGATTTTTTTAATTAATATATGGCAA
>JAMHKW010000074.1:0-1878 GCA_028439805.1 Candidatus Nitrosopumilus sp.
CAAACCATTCCAGGTATAGTGTTCTATCGGGCATTATTCTCAGTTTCCCGAGGTTATTCCCGTCCATAGGTTAGGTTGACTACGCGTTACTGAGCCGTCTGCCTTGTATTACTACAATGACTCGCATGGCTTAGTATCAATCCGATAGCAGTCAGGTCCGGCAGGATCAACCGGATTCTGAATTATTTCTTGATTATTGAAGTACATTTTGTACTTATATTGGAATTGACGGATGCACATAATCTTCACATTTCAGATTTGATCTTTTGATCAGATCCTCATTTTGTATGCGTAACTGGAGGCCCATGAATCATAACTTGGCATATTGCCATACTTCATCACGAGCGCCGCCTATTGCGTTACGTATGCAGAAGGTGAAGAATGCAGAAACCATATAAACCATACGTGAATTTATGCCTGATCGACAAAAAAATTGAAAAAATTACAACAAATTTTTTTCAAGCATTAGACAGACGTAGGCACAAAAATAGATAATCAATGATTCAATAGTTAAAATGGCAGAAGTGGATTTTGTCAATTTGCTTTTGGATTACATTAACGAATACAAAAAAAAGACAAAGACTTCAGCTAAACTATTTTCAAAATCTTTGAAACTTCACGTCAATGGTGTTTCTCATAACATAAGATTTTATGAACCATATCCATTTGTTGTAAAATCATCTTTAGGAAAAAATCTAGTGGATGTAGATAACAACAAGTATACAGATTATTGGATGGGTCATTGGAGTTTAATTTTAGGACATGGTCCAAAAAATGTCAAAGAGTCTTTGAGAAAGCAGATTGAAAAAAGTTGGATGTATGGAACAGTAAATGAACAGACAATAAAATTATCAGAGTTAATCTCAAAAGCAGTTCCAGTTGCTGAAAAAATTCGCTATGTAACATCAGGAACTGAAGCTACAATGTATGCAGTAAGATTAGCTCGCTCAGTGACCGGTAGAAAAATTATTGCAAAAATTGATGGGGGATGGCATGGATATACTTCAGATTTACTAAAGAGTGTGAATTGGCCATTTACAGAATCAGAAAGTAGTGGAGTAGTAAATGAAGAAAAAATTGTTTCAATTCCATACAATGATTTAGAAGAGTCATTAAAGATTCTAAAAAAACATGCAAAAGACTTGGCAGGAGTCATAATTGAACCAATATTAGGTGGGGGTGGATGTATTCCAGCCACAGCAGAATATCTAAAAGGAATTCAAGAATTTATTCACAAAAATAAATCGTTATTTATTTTAGATGAGATAGTAACGGGTTTTAGATTTAGATTTGGATGTCTTTATCCAACTATGAAATTAGATCCTGATATTGTAACTTTGGGAAAAATTGTAGGAGGTGGAATGGCAATTGGAGTTATGTGCGGTAAAAAAGAGATAATGGAATATGCAGATACTACTGGAAAGAAAAAATCAGAACGAAGTTATGTTGGAGGAGGAACGTTTTCTGCAAATCCCACATCAATGGTTTCAGGTTATGCAACACTTAGTCATTTGAAATCAAAAAAATCAGTCTATTCAAAAATCAATGAATTGGGGGATTATGCCAGAAAAGAGATTGGAAATGTATTTGATGGTAAAGTAATAGTCACTGGAAAGGGTTCATTGTTTATGACTCATTTTCTAAAAGATGGAATCACTGAAATTACAAATTCAGCACAAGCTGCAAAATGCGATGGAGTAAAACTTGCAAAATATCATTTCAAGATGATATCTCATGATGGAATATTCTTTTTGCCCGGTAAACTCGGGGCAATTTCAGATGCTCATTCCAAAGAAGACATTAAGAAAATAGTTTTAGCATCTGAGAATTTTTAGATATCAATCCTCTGGGAAATTCTTATTTTCCCATAAAGTTAAT
>JAMHKW010000074.1:1888-5794 GCA_028439805.1 Candidatus Nitrosopumilus sp.
TTTTTCAAAGAGTAAAATTCAATATTTCCAACTAGTATTGTTTTTTCCTTTATTGTGATTGGGATTTTTTCGGGATTTTTGTTAATGGATTCATCTAACTCTTTTTGTATGGAGTCATCCCAAATTTGGGAATCCTGAGGCCATCTATGAACATGTACTTTATCAGATGAATACGTAAGGAAAGACATAATCAAAATAATTTTTGATTCAAATTAAGCGTATCTTCTAAATTCAGATTTTTATAATTAATCATTCTAGAAAAATATGGAAAAGAAAAAAGAAGGAAAAGAAGCCTATGCAACTGAAGACCCCACAGATACTTCTGCCAAAGAACAAGAAGAAATGGCAAAAGAGGCAATCAAGAAATTCAAGTCACTAAGTTAAGCCAAACTTTCATTAGCAGTATTATTTTTTAGAAATTATGGGATTGTTTGGCTCTAAAGAAAACCCAGAAGATATGATACATCATGCAATGTCCATTATGGGAAAACAGCCAAAAGCCGCCATATCATTATTTGATAAAATTCTAAAACAAGATTCTAAGAACACTTTAGCATTATTTAACAAAGGTTTAGCTCTAAATCAGAGAAAAAAGTATAGTGATGCAGTTACTTGTTTTGATAAATTATTAGAAATTGACTCAAAAGATGCTCAAGCATTAAACAATAAAGGAATTGCAATGGCAGAGATGGGAAATCTTCAAGAAGCATCAGAGTGTTATGATAAAGCAATAGAGGCAGACCCAAAATATGCTGCATCTTATTTTAACAAAGGAGTATTACTTGATAAATTACAAGAACCCAAAGAAGCACTAGTTGCTTTAGAAAAAGCAATTACTATAGATCCCAGAAAACCAAACGCCCTAGTCTACAAAGGAATTGTACTAGGTAAAATGAAAAGACATGAAGAAGCCTTAAACTGTTTTCAAAACATTTGTAAAAAATACCCAAATAATTTAGATGCATTTTTTCAAAAAGGCATTCAATTAGCAGAATTAGAACAACACGAAAAAGCACTAAAAGTATTTGATGAAATTCTTGCAAAATACAAAGACAATGTGAATGTCATTTATGCAAAAGCACGAAGCAAAGCAGCATTAGAAATGTATCCAGAGGCATTAGAATTATTAAAACAAGCAGTTACTAAAGATCCAAAACTAATTCGTAAATGGGCAAAAGAAGAAAAAGCATTTACTCAATTACATAATGATGATAAATTCAGAGCACTAGTAAAATTATAAAACTTTTTTTCTTACAGCATCTATACGAATAATGCCAACTTTCTTTTTTGGTCCAATTAGTCTTGCTTCAAAGATTGGAACATAAATTTCAGTAATTTCACGCAAAATAAACTCATCATTAAGATGCCTCACATTTGCCTCTAAGGGTTTTTTCAGTTCTAATTGAAGTTTTTTTATTGCATCATCATATGTGATTTCAGGTTTTTTGGTATTTTGTGCATTTTTTTCTAATATTCTTTTTGGGTAATTTTCAGTTGTTTTTGCATTAATTTTAAAGGGAAATTTCAAGTCATTTCCATGATGATCAAATGTTAATTCACCTTCTTCTTCAACAAACACATGTTCTTCTAATTTCAAATCAATCTTGTTTTTACCACGCTTACCAACAAATGCCTTTTGTAAAGCAGATTTTGAGCGGATGGGAAAAATTCCATCACCTAAGACAACTTCACGAATATTAGAATCAACAGATATGCTATGACTTGTTTTTCTAAAATAATCTGCAAGATATTTTCCAGAAACCATCAATATGCACTCATAGTTTAATTTTATAGAATGAACATGGACATCTTCTTTTTTTGGTCTAGAAAGCAACGACTTGAAGGGATTTGTTTTCTTTTGATCAACAATCTCCATTGCTTGGTTTTCTTCAATGTTTTTTTTCAAAACAACAGTCTTTACATCATCAGTTTGTGTCAAAACTAACCAAATTATGGAATTCCATCTATTAAACCAATTCCAGTAAGAAAGAAATAATAGATTTGACATATCACAAAAATCATGGGAACAAGAAAAAAAGGTGGATATATTGAAAAATTTCTAAAAAAAGCAGACAAAGCACTACAAGAAGGAGTCAAAAAGGCAGATGAGGTGCTAGAGGATGCAGTTGAGCTTGGAGCAATGACTGCAAAACAAGCAAGTAAAGCAGGCAAAGATCTTCGCACGCAAGCAAAAAAAGAAAGAGAATCACTACAGAAAAAAGGAATTGAAAAAATCAGTAAAGGAATCACTGTTGCAAAAAATGCCACATCAAACACTAGTGAAAATTTAGAGATGCTAAAAAAACTTGGAAAGTTAAGAAAAGCTGAAGTCATTACTGAAAAAGAATTCCAAGCAAAGAAAAAGAAAATTTTGGATAGAATATAGAAATGAAAAAATCAAACATCCATGGTTTTGGAGATAAAAGAAAAGTAAATCCTAATTGGTTTACAAACAAAACATGGATGAAGGTTTTATCAGAAAAGATAAAATCAAAAGAACAGGACATCTATCATGTTCATTTTGAGAAAGGATCTAAAACAAAACTTCATTGGCATAATGGAAATCAAGTACTAATTGCAACAAAAGGTAAAGGAAGTATGGAGATCTTTAAAAGATTTGGTTCAAGTAAAAATAATTTCAAGATTAGAAAAATACAGAAATTCACACTTAATGAAGGAGATATTGTACACATTCCAGCAAAAACACTTCACACACATGGCTCAATTGACAAGAAAAAAACATTTTCTCACATTGCAATAAACATCTTACCTAAAAAAAATTCAACATACAAAACAATATGGTACGAGTCAGATTTTAAAACAAAAGTTTCAGAAATCATTTAGAAAACATGTCACTAAGAAAAAATTCTGAGATTAAATATATCCAAGGAGATGAAGGTACGAAAATTAAACAATATTTTCATCCACATAACACACTAAACGGAATCAATTACAGTATAGCACAATTTATCCTAGAACCAGGAAAAAAATCTAAACTTCATAAAATTAGATCATCAGAAATATACTATATTTTAGAAGGGAATGGGAATTTGATGATAAATGAAGATAGTCATAATCTTGAAAAAGATGATTCAGTATATGTCCCACCAAATTCAAAACAATTCATTGAGAATATAGGCTCAAATAATTTGAGATTTTTATGTATTGTAGAGCCTGCATGGAAAGCAGATGATGAAACCATATTAGAATAGATAAGATTTAGCACAAATTATGTACAATTGTTTTTAAGATATTACAAATCTGTATTTCATAGTGAATGCATATCAAGCACAAAAATTACTAAACGTAAAACAAGATTCATCTCAAGAAGAGATCAAGGCAGCTTATCGAAAGATGGCACTAGAACTACATCCTGATAAAAATAAAAACAAGGATGAAGATACTGAATTTAAAAAAATTACTGAGGCATACCACCATCTTAAAAATAATAACACATCAGCATATCAAGAATATACTCCAAGTAAATCAAAGACAAACTTTAAGAAAAAACCACAATGGGGAGCTCCAAATGGTGAAGAAATTCCAGAACAAGATTGGAGTAAATACACTAAAGAATTTGAAGAAGGGAATCCTGATTTTTGGAAACAATATGAGAAAAAATTCTGGGAGGAATACAATGCACATATACGCCCAGATGGCAAAAATGGGGAATTTGATAAAGCAAAAGAGCCTAAAAAACAACCAACTCTTTTCACTAATGTAGATGAAACTTTGTGTATTGGTTGTTGTAGTTGTGAAACTATTGCACCAGATGTTTTTGAGATAAATAAAAAAACTCAATCAAATCCTAAATCATCAGTAATTAATCAAAAAGGTGCAGGAGTAAATAAAATAATGAGTGCTGCAGAAACTTGTCCAACAAAAGCAATTAGTGTAAAAAATTTA
>JAMHKW010000075.1:0-5771 GCA_028439805.1 Candidatus Nitrosopumilus sp.
ATTTTGTATGTGACAATTCAAATTCTTCATTATGAATTTCTTGGACCAATCAAGATCTCTGAATGGGGGCCTCCTATGGATAAAGTGATTTACATAATATTTAATCAGGATAAATCTGGTTTTATTCCACTTTACGTAGGTGAATCTGACAAAACAGATCAAAATGATTTCTTTACACAAAATGATAATTTCAAATGTTGGATTCAACATGCTGGCAATGAAAACAACCTTCATCTTTCTATCTTACCTCTATGGGAATCTGAAGAATTGGAAAGAAAACGAATTGTAGCAAAAATCATATCAAAATACCGTCCACTGTGTCAGACTGAATAATTATTTTGAATTTATTTTATCTTTTACATCAAATAATTGTATTGTAAGAAGATCAATTGCCTTTTTCAAGTGATCAAACTCATTAATTGAATGAATTTGTCCTTCTGTTAGTTTTCTTAAAATTTTGACATTAGCCTTTGACTCCTCATCTTTTGCAGTAACTTCTAAGGCATTGATTTTTGCTAATACATTTTCCAAATCTTTTACCATTTCTTCTTTTGGTGCGTGTTTATCCATAACTCTGAAACCTCTTTTTCCTATATATGACTAGAGTTGTTCATCATCAATCTCTTCAAATACATCTAAAAATTGATTGCAGGTGCAATCTGGAATTTGACATGATCCTCTTCTTAAGATTGATTCTGTAGATGTAGTAGTTTTATGAATCTCATCAGTATGATGACAACGTCTACAAATCATAATTGTAAAAAAATCATTACTAATTTAAGGAATTAACACTGCACGTGCTTCAATATCTGAATTCTTTAATCTCTCAAGTACTTCGTTGGCTTGCTCTAATGGAAATGTCTCTGTTACAACTTTGAAATCATTTTTCTGTGCAATCTCAATTACTTTCTCCATATCTTTCATAGATCCAATTAATGTTCCTCTAACTGTTTTTTCTTCAAATGCTAAGAAATTTGGAATTTTACCTACTGTTGCAATTATCACAGTTCCTCCTTTTTTTACTGACTTTATGGCGGTATCTGTAACAGTATCCGATGGCGCAAAAACAATTGCTGCATCAAATAACCCATAATTATCCTTAACCTCCTTTAGAAATTTATCTTGAGATTCTATAAATTGGAATACTTTTTGTGCACCAAGTTTTTCTGCAACATCTAGATGTTCTTTCTTTCTTGATATACCTGTTACCTCACATCCTTCAACTTTAGCAAATTGTATTGCCATATGTCCTACTCCGCCAATTCCAAAAATTGCTATTTTTTTATTTTTTTGTGGTTCTGCTGCTTTTACTGCTTTGTAGGCAGTTATGCCTGGACAAAATAATGGTGCTGCATACTCTGATGACATACTATCTGGAACCTTGGTTAAAAAATTCTCTGATGCATTAATGAATTCTGTATATCCTCCACGTAACGTTTCACCAGTTATTTCGTTATTTTCACAAAGGTATTCTTTTCCCTCATCACAGTAGATACAATTCATACATGATTTTAGAAGTGGTGTTATTCCGACTCTATCTCCAATTCTAAATTTTGTAACTTTATTTCCAACCTCAATAATTTTTCCAACTACTTCATGTCCTGGCACCGTAGGAAACGATGGTGGGATTCCTATTTCCTGCCAATCTCCTTCTATTCCATGAAGTTGGGAATGACATACACCGCATGCTTCGATTTTGATTAATACTTCATCAGGATTAGATATTGAATGTCTTTCAATATTTGTTAATTTTAGTGGCTTATCTTCAATTTTTTTACATCCTGAAAGAACCATTGCTCGCATCATATCTGTCATAACAAATCTTCATTTGACATACTTTTATTTTTTAGTTGCTTTAATGATAAGCAAGTATAGCTTTTAGAGATATATCCATAAATTATCTAAAAACCCAGTAAAAGTAATGAAGGCCATATGGAATGATGCTGTGATTGCAGAAAGTAATCATACTGTTGTAGTTGAAGGGAATCATTACTTTCCATCTGATTCAATAAAAAATGAATTTTTCAACAAAACTGAGACTAGTACTTCATGTCCATGGAAAGGAGTGGCAAGCTACTATTCTGTTACTGTAAATGGAAAAACGAACACTGATTGTGCATGGTATTATCCTGTTCCAAGTAAGGAAGCTGAAAAAATTAAAGGAATGGTTGCTTTTTGGAATGGCGTTCAAGTAATCTAAATAGTAGTTTGTAATAGATTTCTCATGGTAGGTCCACAAGATGGAGGTTTCGGCTTTGATCAGTCAAAAAAATACACTAAGGTGGATAATCTAGAAAAAATCTGTGTTCAATGTCAGGCAGGACAACACAAAAAATGTCTTTTCAAGTCTAAAGAACAACCTAGTTGTGATTGTGAACACTGTTTAATTTATGGTTAGAATTAGTTGCAGCTTAGAAAAATAACCTTTAATCATAACTATTTCTATAAAATTAAAATGGAAAAAACCCCTAATGATTCAAAAGCAGAAGTAATTATTCGAATGTTTCCTTCGGATGCAAACCCTGCAGGAAATGTATTTGGAGGTGCAATTTTAAAACATATAGACATGGTTGCAGGAATTGTTGCACAACGTTATAGTCAAACAAATGCTGTAACTGTCAGTATGGATAAGATAAGTTTCTTAAAGCCTGTATTTGTTGGAAATGTTCTATTTGTAAACGCACGTGTAAACTATGTTCAAAAATCATCTATGGAGATTGAAGTAAATGTTGAAGCTGAAGATATTGCAAAAGGAACGCGTGTTCATACTGGAAATGCATATGTGACATTTGTGGCATTAGATGATAACGGTAAGCCTACTCCCGTTCCCACATTACGTATTGACAATACTGAGGATCAAAAGCGTTTTGATGAAGGTAAGCTTCGAATGGAACACAGAATAAAAGAACGAAAAAAATAACTCATACTTTAAGTAATTTAATCTAGAAATTTTAGATATGTCTAATCTTTTTTATCGATATAGGAAAACTTTTGGTCCTGGAATACTTTTTGCTTGTACTGCAATTGGTGTATCTCATCTTGTACAGTCAACTCGTGCAGGTGCTGAATTTGGTTTTATAATTTTAGGATTTGTAGTTTTAGCAAATGTAATGAAATATCCATTTTTTGAACATGGTTCACGATATGCCAATGTTACTGGTACAAGTATTATTGATGGTTATGAGAAATTGGGAAGGAAATTCCTTTTCTTGTATTTGGGAATAACTCTAGGCTCAATGTTTTTTGTCACCGCAGCTGTAGGATTTGTAACTGCTGGATTTTTTGAAAATTTATTCCAACTTGAGTCTTTAGGAATGTGGACCATGGTTATTTTATTTGCAGTTTGTGGATTCATTTTATGTGTTGGAAAATTTGGAACTTTAGATGGAATAATTAAGATAATTGGATTTGTATTGATTATTTCTACAGTTACTGCATTTGTTTTAGCATTTGTTAATGGACCGGTTGAAAAATCAGAAAATTTTTTACCACGTGAATTATGGGATGATTCGGGAATATTTTTCTTAATTGCATTGATGGGTTGGATGCCTACTGCAATAGATCTTTCTAGTTGGAATAGTTTATGGACTATTGCACGTATCAAGCAGACAGGTTATCGACCAAAATTAAAAGAAACTCTCACTGAATTTCGAATTGGTTATTTTATAACATCATTATTGGCTATTTTCTTTCTTGGATTAGGAACGTTAGTTTTCTTTGGGTCTGGTGATTCTTTGCCCAATAATAATTCATTATTTGCACACAAAATAGTCACAATGTTTGCTGACACAATTGGTCAGTGGAGCTATATCATAATTGCGGCATCTGCATTTAGTGTGATGTTTGGAACAATTCTTGCAGTTTTTGATGGTTATTCTCGTTCATTTCAAAAAATAATACAATTGTTAAGAAACAGTGAATCTGATGATTCTAGAAAATCATATGTTGCTATAGTTTGCATACTTGCAATTGGTGCAATTTTAATTATAATGCAATTTGGGGATAAATTAAAAGAGTTAGTTGATTTTGCAACAACATTATCTTTTTTGGTTGCACCAATAATTGCGATATTAAATCATAAATTAGTAATAGGTAAATTTCTACCTAAAAACTCACAACCTTCACTATGGATAAAAGGACTTAGTATATCTGGAATAGTATTTTTAACAGGATTTGCACTATTCTTCATCTATACGAAATTTTTCTAAAAAATCACACAACTTATAGATATTCTAAGCAATGAGTGAAATATTGTGACAAAAAGTAATTATGAGATTTTAGGTGTGTCTGAAGGTGCATCTAGAAATGAAATTCGCAGTGCATTTAGAAATCTTGCATTAACACATCATGCCGATAGAGGTGGTCAAGATGAAGAATTCATTATAATTAAACAAGCATTTGAGGATCTTAAAGCAGGAAAAAAATTCCCTGATTCTATTGATGAGAAAAAACGTAAATCAAAATTCTTTTGGGGAACCGATGAAGAACAACGTCTTCGTCAAAACACATTATTATCCAACGATGTTGCACAAGAAATCAAAGTTGCACAAGAATGGATTGATGCATTAAGCAGAACTAACACAACTGGAATTAGATTGTTTGGTTCAAATGAATTAGGACAAATAGAACTTGAAAGAAAATCTACTGGTGCTTTATCGATCAAAGGAAAATTTTGGGCTGGAAAAATTTCTCACACAAATCATGTATTCATGTGGGGAAGCATGACAAGTCCATATTTTTCAGATAATGATGATTCAAAAACTCTAATTCATCTTACTACGGGAACATTCAAGTTAATGGAACCGATAGAAAATGGCTACAATATTGAAAATGGTTCTCATATTATAGTTGATAATGGTGATATTGTTTGTGGTAATGTTAATGGAATAAGACAACAGGTACCACATCCAACTGGTCGTGTTGGTATGTCAATAACAAAAGAACATTTTACTAAATTAGAAGCGCTAAATGGAAAAATTATTGCAGGTGATGTTCGTGAAACTGTTATGTTGGATGCTGAGGAAGTTTTGGTGCTTAATTTGATTGACAATGTAATTGTAAAAGGAAAAAAAATATTTATTTTTGGTCAAAAAGTTAGCTACGATGTGTTTTTTGAATTAAAGGAAGGTGGAGTAATTCGTTTCTATGATAAAGGTTCTGGATTTGATATTAGTGATGACGCAATATTAAAACTTGAAAATGGTAAAGAATTTTTCTTAGATGATCTAAAATCTAAAAAATTAATTGGATTTGGTGGACAAGATATGACATATGAATTTCTAGATAAATTGGATGAAAGTAGTGGTGTTATTCCCTCTAACTGGTCATCTAAATTGTCTAATTTGTTTAAGAAAAAATAATTACTTTTTAATTCCCAGTGCTCTATTTTTTAATCTTAGTTGAGTGCTTCTGCATTTTCTACATCTTGTAGCACTGATATCTAATCTTGCACCGCATGAAATACAAATTTTCATATGTAGTCTTGCTTTTTGTGCAATCTGTTTTTTTAGAGGATCTGCAACTGGCATAGTAATTCTTGAAAAATCTGTTATTTTAACTATTAACTATTCATTTTTCCAGCTAATAATACTGCAACTTCGCCTGGTCTTTTAGCAACTGGAATGTTTGCCTTTGCAAACATGGATATTTTTGATTCTGCAGAACCATAATTTCCCATGACTATAGCTCCTGCATGTCCCATACGCTTTTCTTTTGGTGCTTGACGTCCTGCAATGTATCCTACAATTGGTTTGCTAAATCCAGTATCCAAA
>JAMHKW010000076.1:0-5733 GCA_028439805.1 Candidatus Nitrosopumilus sp.
TACTCTTTACTTTAGTAGAATTGCCGGTGCACTTTTCATTATTTCATTTTTGATAGGATTTTAAGTAATGATTTCTGATATAATTTAGAATGATTTCCGGCTTTGCAACATCTAATGGAACCAAATCCTTCTCTGAAAAGTTTCTTGATGAAAATTATAATTCTTTCCAAAATTTACATTTATCGAATATTGGAATTGGAACATATCTTGGAGAACCAGATTCTCAAACTGATACGTTAGTCAAAAATGCTGTGAAAAAATCTATCTTGTCTGGCGTTAATGTGATTGATACTGCAATAAATTATCGTGCACAAAAATCTGAACGAAGTATTGGCGCTGCATTATTTGAATTAATCAGTGAAAATTCAATTAAAAGAGATCAAGTATTCATTTGTACAAAAAATGGCTATGTAACTAATGATGGAGACATCCAAGAAGATTTCATGCAATACGTGATGCGTGAATTAGGCCAACCTGGAATTGTCAAAGAAGGTGACATATCCTCAGGTTATCATTGTATGACTGTTCCATATTTACAAGATCAACTAGAACGGAGTTTAAAAAATCTGAACCTTGAATGTATTGATTTGATGTATCTTCATAATGCTGTAGAAGGTCACCCTGAAATGTCTAAATCACAATTTTTAGAAAATCTTAAAAAAGTTTTTGAATTTTATGAAGAAAAACGTAAAGAAGGTAAAATTAGATTTTATGGGTTGGCAACATGGGAGTGTTTTAGAGCAACTTCTGATAATGCAATGTTTCTATCTTTGGAAGATGTAGTAAAACTTGCACAAGATGTTGGTGGAAGTGATCATGGATTTAGATTCATACAACTTCCTTTCAATTTACATTTTGATCAAGCAATGTTATTGAAAAATCAAACTGTATCTGGAACCCAAAAATCTATTCTAGACTCTGCAAATGAATTGGAAATTGGTGTTTTTACAAGTGTTCCGTTAATGCAAGGTAAACTTTTGGAATGGGCAAAATCAAAACCTCTCTTTGCAACTCCATCTCCATCTGTTGGACTTTTACAATTCATTCGTTCAACTCCTGGAGTTCTTGCTCCATTAATTGGTCAAAAATCTAGTGCACATGTAGATGAAAATCTTAAAGTAATGAAAATTCATTCATTGAAACAATCTGAATATGATGAATTTGTTAAAAAATTAGTATCTTAATCACACACAACACAGACTATTTTTCAATTTTTCAATTTGTATGACATAATCACAATTTTTACATACAATCCAATTTTTTGTTTTCATTAGAGTTTTTAGACATTTGTATTCTGTCATGAATAATTCTGGTTTATTACATTCGGGGCATACCACAAAAAGTTTTTTCATGCATTAGATTCATTTTTTTCCATATAAGATATTCTTATGATTAATGAGTTCTCACTGCTTAGATAAATAGAAATACGACTCTAATCGCAAAAAACCATGAAGGTCACAGATCCAGTTTGCGGTCTTGAATTTGATGATGATTTATCTGTCACACATGATTATAATTCAAAAAAATATCATTTTTGTTGTGATGGTTGCAAAAAAATTTTTATTAAAAAACCAAAGAAATGGTCAAAAAAATCTAATTAATAGGAAATTTACCACACATTCTACAAAATCGTGAATTCAACTTAATCTCATAATTACAATCTGGGCATTTTCTGTGAGAGTTTGATTTTTTAACTGAACTTGACTTTTTAAAACATTCGTAATAGTGTAGTGATTCTTTAGTTCTGATATATACTCCATCTTCTTCAAAGATCTTTGTTTTTTTCTGTGAAAAAATTTCATCTGTAATTATTGTATTGAACAATCCTGTCAAATTATTCGTTCCCGATCCATCTTGCATGGGTGATTTTTCTCTCCAAATAATATTTTTAGGAAGATCTTTTTCAAATGTTTCTCTAAGAATCCATTTTCCAAATTTCTTATCTCCTTTAAAATTAATTTTTTTTGATAATGGAATATTCTCAGAAAATTTTATAACATCCTCATTCAAAAACGGTGTCTCAACTGTCATACCTAATGCTGTGGCAATATCTTTTGATGGAAAATGCATTATTTTTTTGATTCTTTCTAATTCTTTATCTAATTCTTTATCTGATTTTTTTAAAAGAAAATTATATCCTGCAAATATTTCGTCAGCCCCATCTCCTGTAATTACTGAATCCACTCCTTCCTTTTTCAATGAATTCAGATACATGTATGGTACAATTGAATTACGTATTTCTATATCGTTAAAATTTTTTAAAATTTTAATTGTCTCATCAATGGAATCTAACACTTCTTCCAAACTTACTTGCAATAATGAAAGAGGTAATTGTGTATGTTTGGCAATAATTTGTGCATATGTGAGATCTGTTCCCAAAAAATCCTTTGTAATTATGGCTATTGCCTTTGGTTTTTGATTCTTGAGAAGATATGCAAGTACACTACTGTCCAATCCTCCTGACAATGCAATCCATTTTGATCTACACTCTGCAATTGATTTTTGTAACACTACTCTGCATTGTTTCATCATTGTTTCCATAATTTGATTAAAAAATGATTTTAAATAAAAATTGTTAATTCATTAAAAGATAGTTTCAGCTAATTTCAGCGGAACTTATATGCTATTTCTGAATGTCTAATTTATGTTACTTCCTGCAGAAATTGAATCAAAAACACTAATCCCTGCTCTTCGTGCAATACTTGCAAAGAATTTAGCTGAAAATCATAATGTACGTGAAGATGAGATCTCAAAAATGTTAGGAGTTACACAAGCTGCAATTAGTAATTACATTCGTGGAACTCGAGGTGATCCTGAATTGATAAAAAAACTATCTGCCGAAAAACAAATATCTGAAATGATTAATGAAATATCTTCTGATCTGTCATCTGACATGGCGTACTCTCCATCAAGCTTATCTAAATTCATCGGTCTTTGTAATTATATCAAGACTAGTCTCTTAATTTGTGACATTCATCATAATCTTGAATCTGATATAGATGAAGCAATTTGTAAAGAATGTGAAAATATGCTTCTGAAAGGACCTGGCAGTGTTTACTAATTTTTTAGTAAAGTAATTTCTATATTTGATGTCATTTGCCCACTTTCTTCTGAAATTATACTGTCTAATTTGATATCATGAATTGATGAATTTCCTTTTAACATATTTTCTGTAACAATATTTGCAATTGCAACTGCATTTGGAATTAAGTTTCCATTTGCCTTTAAAATAACTCTTTTACTAGATGAAAATCTTGTTAAAACATCCAATGAACTTGTCATCACTGATTCATCTTTTATGAAATAGGAGTGATCATCATTGTTATTCTCTGATCGATTAATTTCTTGTAATTCCATCTTAATTGTAATTGCTTTTGAACTTCTTTTAACTTTTATAGACGAATGGTCTATTCTTTGAAATCAAACAATGGTATATTTTGGAAATCCCCATTAGGTAAAACACGTCTTATTGTAATTGGTATGACTCGTTCTTCTAATTCTTTCATAGAAATATCCAGTGAGGTTGCAGCATATTCTGGTATGTCTATGAATGGCGGTGCGCCTAATGATAATTGCAATGCTCGTGCACCCATAATTCGTGCTTTTTCAAATCTTGTTAATGTTGGCGGTCCCATCAATATTTTGCCATCCGCACTTAGTTCCATAGCATCATGTTGTATGTCTACATCAATAATTTCACGTTGTCTGATAATCTCACATTGTTTCTCTAATGCATCCTGTTCTTTTTCAGTTAATTCTTCTTTTCCTTCTTTAATTTTTCTATAATTTTCAATTGCTTTCTCCATGGTGGCATGAATACTAACTTCTGCATCAGGATCAAATTCTTCAGGTTTTGGTGTGATGATTTCTTCTAGTTTTGCCTCTTCTATCAAAGGTGCAGGTTCTTCTTTTTCAGTTGTAACTGGTGTTTCTTCAGGTTCAGACAAGTAAACTAATTAAAAAATGCCAATATATAATCCAAACATTTTGTTAGTGTATGAGCGGTGGATCTGTATCAAAATCACATGTAATTTTAGAAATAACTGGAAAATTTAAAATTAAATGTGAATTAAAACGTCATCTTTCACCCTCTTTGGTTGGAACAATTAATCGCTCTTTGCCCATAACAGGAACTATTCACATGCTTGGTACAAGTGGGGTGTATGTAGAATCTAATATTGAATCTGGTGGAGAACGAACTAGAAATGAATTCAAAAAAGGGGATATTGCTTTTTTATCCGTAGGTCATTCATTTTGTTTTTTTCATAAGGATACAAAAGTTGGAAAAGACTTAATCCCAATTGGAAAAATCTTGGATGATCCTGAAGACTTGTTAAAATCTGCCTCTGGGGATGAAGTTTCTATTTATTGTGATATTGGTTGATAAATGTAATGACCGCTAAATCCGCCAATTTTTTTTACTATTCCTTGTTCTAATGCTTTTTTAAGAAATGCATTGGCAGTAGAAATTTTTACATTTGTCTGTCTTGCTAGATCTTGAATTGTAATTACTTTTGATGATTTAATAATTTTACTTGCATTTTCTTCATTAATGAACACTGCAACCTCTTTTTTATCTCCAAAATCTTTTTTCTCTTTCTTAGCCTTATCTTTTCCACCTTGTGATTTTTCACTTGAAGAGACAGATTTATTTTTACTACCCATATTTATTAAAATTTAATTCCTATTTATAAACGAACAAAAAATTTCTCTTTTTCAACTTTATTAACGGTTGAATTATTATTGATACATGGGTATTATTTCAAAAGGTGTAAAATGTAATGTGGATGGCTGTGATAATGATGCAATTCGTTCTCTTAATACAAAAAAGATTGAGGATGCAGGTCTACGTCTTGATTCCACCGGCAAAAAATCAAGTTTATGTAAAGAACATTACAAAGAATGGAAAAAAGCAACAAAAGATGACCGTTCTTTAGAACGTGCTCGATATGATCGTGATTAATTATCGGCTGAATTTTTGTTTGTTGATTAACAGTCAGTTAATCTGTGAAGTCGTTCACTAATTTCTTCTAATTCTTTATCACTTTGGGCCTCACTAGCAGCTTCTTTTAGGGTTAAGAGTATATTTGTATTAAATGAATTTATTGCAATAGAACTGTCTCCTGCTAAATTCCGTTCAATACATCCTTCAATTTCTTGTATTACCGAGTTATCACTTTGAGTTTCAATTGTAATTGGATTCTCTATTGAAATACCTGATTCACTAAACAGATATGCTGAAGATGAAAACCCAATAACTGCTACCACAATAATTATGATTGGAAATATTTTCCCCATGATGTGGCTAAAAAATAACACCTTTTAATTTTTTACATACCGAATCATTTACATTGAAAAAGATTTTGACATTAGACATGGGTAAAAGAAAGGATGGAAAACACGCAAGATTTGCAGATCAAAAAGCTGCACGAAGAAAAGCCAATAAAAAATCCTAGTCAATATTAATATTTGATTTTTTTAGAATTTCTGCAAATTTATCGGGAGTCTTTATAGCTGATTCTTGTAATGTCTCGTAATATTTGCCTAATTTTTTGTAAATTCTTTTCGGTTCTCTTGTTTCCTCATTTGATAATACATAAAGTGCTAAAATTGGAAATGCAATTGTAGAATCTGTATAAACTGTAATCAAATCTTCATGAGAATCCTTGACTTTACCCCAACTCTTTCCTTCTTGTAGTGTTGCACCTGATAGTCCTCCTGTATCTGGTCTTG
>JAMHKW010000077.1:0-4890 GCA_028439805.1 Candidatus Nitrosopumilus sp.
AAAGCTACAATATCATTTTGTGTTTGAAATACTTGTTGAGTTTTTTCAACTACATCAGTGTATAATTCAACAAAATCATCACTTCTGTGATTAATGATAGGTGCAAGCATTGCTCTCATTACCCGATTAGGTACATTTGTGGGACCTGGAAGCATTGAAAGATATTCCATATAGTATCTATCTGTCAATGTAATATGGGGTTTATTTATAATTAGAGATTTTTCAAACGTTTTTTAGCATTAGTGTTAATCAAAAAATTTTTTGTTCCTTCAGGTACAAGATCATCCCATTTTTGATCGCTGAAAATTAATTCACGTATATTTGTCCCAGACAATACATCTCGTTTCAAAAACGGAATAGAGATAACTTGAACATCTCTTTTTGAATACAAGTGGTTTGTTAGTTCATCATTTGAAAAAACTATATCAAATTTTGGAACAATAGTATCTATTTTTTCAATCCATTTGATGTGATTATCCAAATCAGGAATAAAATAAATTGAAATTTTGTCTTTCATTGAATCATTAATTGAAGATAGAATCATTTCTTTTCGTTCTTCAGCCGTAAATGGATTGTTTTTTTGTATATTACTATCAGAGCTGCCTAAACCTACCCATAATTTATCAACTTTTGATAGTGCAAATTGTAATGCCTCAAGATGACCTAGATGAAAAGGTTGGAATCTTCCAATCAGTAAACCATTCATACAGAAATATAGAAAATTTCTTTTTAAAAAACTATCATAAAGAGTTGTAATTGGAAAAAACTGTGGATTTTCTAAGAATTAACGGTGGATATGGTGAAGGTGGAGGACAGATAATCCGTTCTGTAATTGCGCTTTCATGTATTACAAAACAACCAATTCATTTAGAAAATATAAGAAAGAATAGAAGGGTTCCAGGATTAAGACCACAACATCTTACAGCAATAAAAATTCTTAAAAAAGTTGCAAATGCCAAAATAACTGGAGCAGAGATAGGTTCTACAGAATTAAAATTCATTCCAGGAAACATTGAAGATTTAGAATTAGTTGAGGATGTAGGAACGGCTGGAAGTATTTCTTTAATTTTACAAGTCTTAATTCCAGTAATTGCTATCTCTCAAAAAAAACTTGATTTAACAATTAAAGGAGGTACAGATGTACTTTGGAGTCCTTCTATTGATTATACTCAACATGTACTAAGAAATGCATATTCTAGAATGGGAATAGAATTTTCAATTAAAGTGAATAGACATGGTTACTATCCAAAAGGAAACGGAGAAATAAATTTACAGGTATTTCCATCTAATGTAAAAGCAGCATCATTTTCAGAAAAAAAAACAAATCATGTTAAATTAATTTGTACATTTTCAAAAATTCCAATTGAAAAAATTAGAAAAGAAATTGAAGAGATAAAGAAGAAATTAACTGAAGAAAATTTCATTGTTGAGACAGAGATTAAAAATCAAGAAGCAATAGATTCAGGAGCATCCTTGTTAATTTACAGTATTGATGAATATTCAGTTATAGGAATTGATGCATTATTTGATAAAAAAACACAAAGTTTTGATTTAGATTTTGATAAATTTATTAAAAATCCATTAGGAGTAGATGAGAATTTAGCAGATATGCTTGTAGTTCCTGCAAGTTTAGCTCAGAAAAAAACAGTATTTCAAGTTAAAGAGATTACAAAACATTTAGAGACAAATTTGTTTGTAACATCAAAGATCACAGGTTGTAAGTATGGAATTAGAAAACTAACTAATGGTTTTGAGGTAATAATTGAGGGAATCTTAGACTCCAGCATCAAGTAAAGATGCAAAAAATAGAATTGCTACTGATAAAACTACTGTAATTTCTCCAAGAATGATAATTTTTTTTCTCAATTTTTGAATTTCAGGTTCTGACATTTGGTTTGACATAATTTTTTCTTCAACATCTTTACGAATTACTCTGACATGTATTACGTATGTAATTACTAGAATTACAACAAGAATTATCTTAATAATTAGAAATGTTCCATAACTTGTTGAAACAAGCAGTTCAGGTTTACTAAGTAACACATGAGAACTATACAATCCTGTTGCCATCAGAATAATTAGTGATGGTACTGCAATTTTGTTAAAGCGTCTTCCAACACGAATCATTATTTTCATTCGTTCTTCAAGAGAATTAGTTATTGTTTTTAGAAGTGGAGAAAATACAATACCAATGAAAAGCGAACCACCAACCCATATTGCAGCTGAAACAAGATGAATCCAAGTGATAATAGCTTGTTCTATTGCAGCCATAGATTATGATATTTTAAATCAAATATTATGTATTTGGATCTTAACAACCTTTTTTAGTTGTACATAATCTGATAGCAATGAAATGGTGCTTCAAAGTAAAATGACAGTTTATGCTGCATTTGTTGGAATTCTAGCTTTAATGGGAGGAATCGTTTACTATGCTAGTCTCGATAATGTAGATCTTGAGCAAGTTGAAATTGAATTAACAAGTGTAGAGTTAAGAGATGTCAGTACAATAAATAATCAAATAAAATTTGATGTTACATTTCTTGTAAAGAATCCAACTGATAAAACATTTACAGTTTCACAAATTGAATACCAGCTTTATGGTGATGGGACACTATTGGGTTCAGGGCAATATTCTACAGCAGATATTGCATTACCTGGAAGAGCTATATTTTCTTCAGGTGCGGAAATTCCTTTGAAAAGTATGTTTGTTCTTAACAAATCTGAAGTTAATTCAGAAATTTATCAATCTGCAATAGAAAATAGAATCATTAGTTTTGCAGCAGAAGGAAATATCATTACTGAATCTTCATGGAGTACTATTGAAAAAGAATTCAAAACTGGATTTTAATTAAAAAGTGGGCCGAGAGAGATTCGAACTCACGATCACCGCCATGTCGAGGCGGTATCCTAACCAGCTAGACTACCGGCCCATTGAAAAACAAGACTAGATGCTCGTATTATTAACGTTTAACAAAAGAAAGAATGAATAAAAAGGAAGAATGCGTGAAATAATTGACAGATAATTTTACTGAAGAAGAAAAAAGAGGCTTCTACAAGGCAATTTATTCCAGAAGAGATGTAAGATCTCATTTCACCTCAAAACCTATAGAAGATAATATTTTAGCAAAAATATTACATGCTGCACACCATGCCCCATCAGTAGGATTTTCTCAACCATGGAATTTTATCTTGATAAAAGATATTGAAACAAAAAAGAAAATCAAAGAATCTTTTGAGGAGGAAAAAAATCGTTCATCAAAGTTAATTGAAGAGCCAAAGAGATCAAAGTATCTTTCATTCAAGCTAGAAGGAATTTTAGAATCTCCAGTGAATCTTTGTGTAACATATGATCCTACAAAATTTGGTCCTTTTATTATTGGTAAATCAAGTATACCTGAAGCAGGATTATACAGTGTTTGTTGTGCAATTCAAAATTTATGGTTATCAGCAAGAACAGAAGGAGTGGGTCTTGGATGGGTAAGTATTCTTTCAAATGAAACTCTAAAAGAATCTCTAGCACTACCAGAACATGTTATTCCTATAGCATACCTATGTTTAGGATATGTTGATGATTTTGCAGAGAAACCAGATCTTGAAACTGCAGGTTGGTTACCAAGACTAGATCTAAAAGATGTTGTATATTTTGAAAAATGGAATGATAAAGAAAACGAAAATTGGAATAATATTCAAGAAATGATTAAAGAAAATTTTGATTATGCTTAAATAATTAAGAGTACTTTTTTTGCTGGGCTTGTGGCGCAGAGTCAAGTTGACGCGAAACATGGATAGCGTGGTAACCTCCTAAGTTACAGGTCGAGGGATCGAAGCCCTCCAAGCCCGTTAAATTTTAAAAGTTATGGGAATTTATATACAAAGACAAATTGTTGAAGACATGAAAGTTGTAGTAATTGCTGGAAGTCCAAGAAAAAATGGGCTTACACAAGTTATGATGAAGTATGTTTATGATTATGCTAAATCAAAAAATCAAGACACAAAATTGATCAATATTTCAGATGGTCAGATTGAATGTTATAGAGGATATGGTGAAGAATACAATGAAGCTACAAAGACTGCATCAAATGACATTACTAATGCAGACGTATGGTTAATAGGAACTCCCATCTACAATTCATTTTTTAGTTCAGCATTAAAAAATTTGTTTGAATATATTGATTATAAAAAAACTGCAGGAAAGGTTGCAGGAATGGCAATTTTAGCTGCTGGAAATATTGGTTTTACTGATGTTCAAACATTGATCACACAGCTATTATCATACTTTAGAGTAATAACAAATCCCAAAGCTGTGTTTCTAACCACAGATAATATTACTGATAATTCTATTTCAGATATAGACGCACAAAATAAACTAAAAGAGATGGTAGATAAAACTTTAGAAATTGCTTCTAAATTACATCAAGATTAGAGACTAGAATACTATTTAGAAGATTTTAAGATATAATCATTCATTAAAAATAACCTCAGTTTGATCTTTATTAGAATATAGAGATTTAATTTTCATTCAAAATTACTATCTTCATTTACAGAAATTGGAGTAAAATGTACCATGTTATTTCCTGAAATAAGGACTTTATTATCAAAAATCAGTATCATTACAAAATAATTAGAAATATTAATTTGAGTAATAGATTTTTTTAATTCTTGTAAAATTACTAATTAGGATTATTTCAGTTTGAGGATCTAGTGACTCTACAAATGAATTTGTATTATAAGATATAATGATTAACAAACTAGTTAGTGACATTTAGAATAAGTATCGTATTTTAATTTATTTTTGTTAAAACTTCAAAAGTAAGATATTAACATGATAAAGAAACTACATTATTAAGTTTGAAAAAAGATCCAACTGAATTATGTTCATGTAAATGTCAT
>JAMHKW010000077.1:4911-5621 GCA_028439805.1 Candidatus Nitrosopumilus sp.
CTCTTTGTTTTTCTTTTAGAAGCTAACATTTTGAGATTAGCTAGTTCAGTTTTTAATGATTCTATCTGTACAAGTGTTTGTAGATTAGAAATTTCTTGATTTAGTCGTTCAATCTCACTATCTTTTAGTTTTACAGATTCTTTTAGATCGTTTAGTTCAGAAGATAATTCATTTTGAACTTGTTTTATTTCTGAAAAACTGACTTGGCTACTTGTTGTAACAATAGTTTGTAAATTACTCAAGCTTTTTTTTTCACTGTTAGTATGTTCTGGAGCGTGTTTATGCATGTAATCTGTACTTTTCTGAGATAACCAACACATCAATGTCAGAAACCATGTAATAGGAACTGCTATTATGAAAACAATATCCAGTATTGGGGCAAAGTTAACGAAATATGGCCAAAGTCCTGTCAATATTGCAGCAAAAACACCAGTTGTTATTGTTGCTAAGTGATTTCCCAAATATCCCATTAATTCTTTGAAAAAATTATTCTTTATAAGAGTAATGCTAAAAATCATAAAATAATATAATTAAAAAGAAAAAAGAGCCGAATTTATTCGTCTTGTTCAATAGTTGGTTTAGGCATATCAGATTGTAAGATTTGGATCTTTTGTAGTAATTCAGTTCTCAGATCTCTTGCAACCCTTCTCACTGTAGGTCTTGGAACACCAAGTTCATCAACAACTTTGGTATAGATATCCTGCTTGTCA
>JAMHKW010000078.1:0-5485 GCA_028439805.1 Candidatus Nitrosopumilus sp.
TATTGATGCAGTACAATCAGTTGCAAAAGCAATCAGTCAAGTATCAGATAAAGATTCAACAACAATTGTAATTACACATTATGCAAGAATTTTAAATTTCTTAGATAAATTGGATTATGTTCATGTATTTGCAGATGGTAGAATTTTAAAAAGTGGAGATGCATCTCTTGCACAAGAACTTGAAAAACGTGGTTATGATTGGGTTTTAGAAGAAGCTAAACAATAAAAATTAAAATTATTTTAAATATTAGGTAACAAATGAGTGATCATGGCAGAAGAAGAAAATAAAAGATATTTTTTCAATTTTTCATTTTTCAAGATAGACCCTAAGTGGAGATGGATGGCAGATTTAGCAAAAGAAGAATCCGCAAGAGAATTAGAGAATATTTTAGAAAATGCTCCGGTAAAAATTAGAACATATTCGACATTAGGATTAAGAGATGATGCGGATTTTTTGATTTGGTGTATGTCAGAATCAATTGAAGATATTCAAGAAACAATCTCAAAAATATACTTGACAGTGGTTGGAAAATATATCACACCATCAAGAGTATATTTATCATCAACTCGAGCATCAATTTATGCTAAAACAAATAGAATTCATTCATTTGTAGGAGGGTTAGAAGCCAAACAATATGCAGTAGTCTATCCATTTATCAAAACAAGAGAATGGTATCTTCTTCCTCTTGAACAACGAAAACAAATGATGGATGAACATATCAAAGTTAGTCAGAAATATCCACAAGTTGAACTAAACACAACATACTCCTTTGGCATACATGACCAAGATTTTATGTTAGCATTTGAATCAGATAATCTAAATATTTTCCAAGATATGGTAATGGAACTTAGAGGAACCAAAGTTTCTGCATTTATCAAAGAAGATACTCCTATGATCGTTTGTGTGAAAAAAGATATAGTTCCTATAATTACGAGTCTTGGATGATGCATGCTTTGAAAGAGTGGGCCACAGTTGTAAAGGCTCTAGAAGAAGGAAAACAAACCGTAATCTTGAGAAAAGGTGGAATTTTAGAAACTGCATCAGGATTTAACATTGAAACTAAAAAATTTTTTTTATTTCCAACATGGGAACATCAAGAAACAAAACATGTGAAACCAGAATTTCATGATTTCCTAAAAGAAGTATTAACCAAGAAACCAGACGGCGATTTTAATAGAATTACATCATATGCAGAAATTTTATTTGAAAAAGATATAGAATCTAATGAAGTAATCAATAATTTATCATCATTTCATGTTTGGAGTGATTCATACATTCAAGAGAGAAGAAGCTGGATGCCAGAAAAACCAATGAAAGCAGTATTTTTGAAAATAGTGAAGATTAAGAAATTTGATTTGCCGTTAGAACCAGAATTTCAAGGCTGTAAATCTTGGATAGAATTAAATTCTAATTTTGAAGAAGGACATTCAGTTTTGGAAGATAATGAAATTGAACAAAGATTACAGAGATTCAAGGAGATTGTTAAATGAAATATAAAAAATTAGGAAAGAGTGGGATAGAAGTATCTGAAATTGGTTTTGGAGCATGGACAATTGCTTTGAATTGGTGGGGAAAAGAAATTGATGAAGATGAAGCAAAAAGAATGTTGAAAAAAGCATATGATTGTGGAATAAATTTCTTTGAAACAGGGGACATGTATGGAAAAGGAAAAAGTGAAAGATTAATTGGTGAAACTTTCAAAGATATGCGAAATGAAGTAATAATTTCAACAAAATTTGGTTATGATTTTGAACAAGTAAAACAAATTGGACATACAGAACTACCACAATATTTTGATGAAGCATTTACACGTAAAGCATTACGCAATAGTTTAGATAGATTGAAAACAGATTATATAGACATGTATGGATTACATAATCCAAAAATGCACCATATTAAAGATGATTCAGTTTTTAAAACATTAGATAAATTAGTTGAAGAAGAAAAAATCAAAACATACCAAATCGCATTGGGGCCAGCAATAGGATGGGCGAAAGAAGGATTAGAATCAATGAAAAGAAAAAATGTAACGGCAGTTCAAACTGTTTTTAATATTTTAGAGCAAACTCCGGGAAATGAATTATTAAATTCAGGTATAAAAAACGATGTTGGAATTTTGGTTCGGGTTCCAGATGCATCAGGAATTTTGACAGGTAAAGTGAATGCTGATACAAAAATTGATGAAAAAGATCATCGTTCAGTCAGAAAAGGAGAATGGATTAAAGCTTCATTAAAAAAAGTTGAAGAATTAAGATCAATTGCAGATGAAAATGGATTAACAATTACAGAATTAGCCATAAAATTCATCTTATCAAAACAAGGAATTTCCTCAGTTTTTCCAACAGTGATTAGTGAGGAAGAAATTCAGACATTTTCAAATATGTCAGATGAAAAATACCTGAATAATTCAGATATGAAAAAAATTGACCAGATGTATACTAAATGGTGGTCAGAAAATCCATACGAACTAAAAGCAACCCAAGTTGCATAAAAATGAAAAAATTCACGAATCAATTCTCATTAAGATTTAATTGTAGACGATAGAAGATTATTGTAATGGGCTCATATGCAGTTGTGCTTTTTTCAATATTATTAATTTCATCAATTATTCTTGTATCTAATTTTGAAAGTGGGTTTGCAGATGAAATTATTGCTACTAGTACTGGATTTGAGGATTCAATTATACTAGAATTAAAAAACAGTAGAGGAAATACAGCTAATATCGATACTGTAAGAATTTGGTTAAGTGAAGATAATGAATTCAAGTCTTTCAAAACAGAACAAGGATGGAAAGGCAAGAATACACCTCAAGGAGTAATTGGTTTTACATCTCAAAAGGAAATAGAGCCAGGTAATGGTGTAAAATTTGGAATCAAAACTACAGAACAAAATCCGACAATCAATTGGAAAGCAGTTGATGGAGATGGAAAAGTAATAACTTCTGCAAGCACAAAAATTACAATTTTAGAATTAAATGACAATGAATCAGAATTAAATAAACCAAAAAATACCGCCATAAAAGATAATTCAGTATTTAGATTAATTCCAGAGCAACCAACTTCAAATTCAGATTTTAGAATTGTTGGAGAAAACTTTGTTCCCGGAAAATCTCTGGATTTTTACATTCAAGATGATTTTAAAAATACAGTGAAAATAGATGAAGATGGAAAAATACTTTTCACATCAAAAGTACCTGAAATATTAAATGATGAGAGAACAGAATTTATTTTACAAGATTCTGACGGTAATGAAAAAATTCTAAGTATAAGGGTTTCAGATTCAGAGAACAGACAAATTTCAAAAATCATAAAATTATCAATTGGCAATACACCAAAAGATGTAAAACGTGGAGAGACAATTACCATTACTGGTGTGGCAACACCAAATTCAACAATAACAATTACATCCAAAAATCCAAATGGTAGTATCATAAATACAAATACAATTCAAGTTGGAGCTGATGCAAAATGGAGTCAGAATAATTTGTTTGCTCCAGATTTGGATCTAGGTACTATTTCTATTGAGGTTGATGATGGAATGAGTGTAATACTTAGAAATTTCAATGTTATTAGCCCAGATTTAATCAATGTATCAACACAAAAAACCATGTATCAACCAGGAGATATAGTATATTTTAGTGGAAAAGCAATTCCAAATCAAGAAATGTCAATTAGTCTAGATGATGCAGTCGGCTCACAAATTTTCTCTAGGAGTTTATCTGTAGGTGATTCAGGAAATATTGATTTTGAAATTGAAATTTCAAGAGATTCAGTTGAGGGAACATATATTCTATATTTGTTCCAAGGGAATGAGGAAGGAGTTAGTTCGTTTGGAATAGGACAAGAGCCAGAAGCTATTTTGGTTCTAAAACCAACAAAATTAAATTATCAAGTAAATGAAGATGTTGAAATTTCAATTCAAGGAGTTCCTAAAGCCCAAGTATCTTTAATCCTAATTGATTCTTCAAATAGAGAAATATTTTCAGAATCTATAAACTTAGGTGCAAATGGAAGAACAGTCTATACAATTAATTCAGAAAAAATATCTAGTGGATCATACATACTTAGTGCACAAAGAGGTGAAACTACAAGTGAATCTAGATTTACAGTCGGATTTACTACAGGTTCTGGAATAATTACAATTCAAACAACAAGAAGTGAATATCTGCAAGGAGAACAAATTCTAATTTTAGGTAAAACAGATAGTGGAAATGTTCTATTAGATGTAACAATAACTGATCCTTCTGGAAAAATAATTAAAAAGTTTGAAACATTTTCAGACCAAGCTGGTGTTTTCAAAATAGATAATTTCAGAATTCCAATGGATGGAGAACTTGGAAAATGGAAAATAGATGCGAAAAGTGGAGGTAATTTTGATAATATTGAGTTTATACTAGAAAGTAGCAGTAATGAAATGTTTGTAACATTAGATAAAGATAGTTACAATAAAACTGAAATTATGCAGATAGAGGGTTCAGGATCATCAGGATCAACAATATCTATAAAAATATTTAATTCAGAAAGAGAGAGGATTGGTGAATTGAACATTACTGGAAAAAGTAATGGAGAATTTTTAACATTTTGGCAAATTCCAAATGATATAGTATCCGGAGAATACGAAATGAGTCTAGACGATGGAATAAGAAATACATCTCTAAAATTCATCGTAAACTGATCAACTAACGGTTTTTATTTCTCAATTTTTTGTATAGTTTTATGAATTTAAAAGACAAGATTATGGATTATCCCAATTTTCCTAAAAAAGGAATTTTATTCAGAGATTTTTCACCAATTCTAGGTGATCCATCTTCACTTTCATTTGTTGTAGAAGAGTTTACAAAGAAATTTCATCCTAATGATGTAGATGTCTTTGCAGGAATAGAATCTAGAGGTTTTATCTTGGCATGTGCATTAGCACTAAAGTATAACAAAGGAATGATTCTTTTACGAAAGCCAGGAAAATTACCTGGAAAAATTGTCAAGACCTCATATACACTAGAATATGGAAAAGCGTCATTAGAGGTTCAAAAAGATGTAATTCAAAAAGGACAACGAGTCCTTATTTGCGATGACCTACTTGCAACAGGTGGTACTGCAAACGCTGCAGCAAAATTGATTGAGAAAATTGATGGAATAGTTATAGGATTTGCATTCATTATAGAATTACTTGAATTGAAAGGACAAGAAAAAATTAAAGATTACAGATCAGAATCATTGGTGAAATACTAATGGAAGAAACTGCAGAGATTGGAATTTTTGGCGGTACAGGGATTTATGATTCAGGATTACTAAAAGAATCAAGAGAAATTACCATAGATACACCATATGGAAAACCATCTGATTCAATTACAATTGGTGAGTTTAATGGAAGAAAAATTGCATTTTTACCAAGACATGGAAAAAAACATACAATTCCACCACACATGATTAATTTTAGAGCAAATATTTGGGCATTCAAAGAATTAGGAGTAAAAAGAATAATTGC
>JAMHKW010000079.1:0-5277 GCA_028439805.1 Candidatus Nitrosopumilus sp.
AAAATTAGAGGTATTTACTGAATATAGCAATAGTATTCCTAAATTGAAATTAAAGATAGATATCGCAAGACATGCTGTCAATGATACAAGTAAACTGATTCAAAAATAAATTTTCCATTCATTTGGATATTCTTGCATGTTTGAATCTTGAGAAACCTCTCCAAAAAAACTACATTAATGAGGAATGTATTTTTTTTTCATGTCAAACAAAACTCCTCTTGCTACACGCAAACAAGGAATTCCTCTGAAGAGAACTACTTATGATAATCAGGTTGGCACGGCATCTCTAACTTGGATTTTAATCAGAATAAAATTTCAAGGTTCATGCATTCATTGTGAAGAAACAATTCCTGAAAACTCTCTTGCAGAATGGCATAAAGGAATTGGAGTTAGACACGAAAAATGTGCAAAACAGTACGAAGAAAGTGAAAAATACAAGAGATTCGTATATGACGCAGCGCTAATCGAAGATGTAGAACATTTTACTGAATTTCTGAAACTAGCTTTTGAAACTCAACCTTTCAATGAAAATCAGCTTGCACGTTATGGAGGTTATCTCTTTGATACGTATGAATTTGAATCTGCAATTACATTTTATGATTTAATATTAAAAAAACGTCCAAAAGCCGTTTATGCAATTGTAACTAAAGGTGCTGCCTATGCAAGATTAGAAAAATATGATAAAGCAAAAAGATATTATAATTTAGCATTAAAGTATCGACCATTTGATATTGACATAC
Source organism: Candidatus Nitrosopumilus sp. (assembly GCA_028439805.1). Classification (GTDB taxonomy): domain Archaea; phylum Thermoproteota; class Nitrososphaeria; order Nitrososphaerales; family Nitrosopumilaceae; genus Nitrosopumilus. The sequence goes on from JAMHKW010000079.1 coordinate 741, forward strand.
TAGATAGATTGCAAAGATTACATTTCAAAATGGGTAATTATAAAAAATCAATTACACTGCTAAGAAAACTCGCCTTATTATCTTATAAAGAAAATGGACCAGCCTATGTTAGTTTCCAAAAAAAACTTGTCGATACCTATTATCATATAGGTGAGTTTGAAAATGCAATTAAAGCAAATCAAAAAATTCTTAATTTAATTAATGATCTTTATGGTCAACAATTGGACTTTAACATTCCAGGTGGAAATGATGGAGACATGAATTTTTGGGCAATTGAAAATGTAAATGCAATTAATACAAAACGATCTTGTCTAATATCAATAATAGAAAATGAAACAAAAGAAAAAGATGCACTGAAAAAAATTAATCAATATTTAAAAAATGAACCTAAAAGATTTGTAAAATCCATAATGTTTGTTTTTTACAGAACTTTTGGTAACTCTGTAGAAGCAAATAAAATTTGGCGTGAAGTCTTAAACCTGAAAATCATTTATGATTATGATGTTTATTATGCACTTAATGTATTCAAAGCACAAAAAAATAATAGAAAAATTATTGAGCTTTGTAAAGAACACGAACACAACAAAACTCTCAAATTTCACTTACACTATACATTGGCATTTGCATATGCTGATGAGAAAAAGTATACTGAATCAAATAAAATAATTACAAAATTAATTGAAGAAAATCAAGCAGAACAAATTCCACCTGATCCTGATCTTTTAGAATTAATGGCAAAACACTTTGAAAAATTAGGAGATGCAAAAATGGCACTTGGCACTCTTGAATTATCTGTAAAACTTCATGATAGCACCGATTCACTAAGGAAAATCATCAGAAAATTGCGAAAACCAGGCGATGCTGGAAAAACTCTACCCTACATGAAAAAACTCTACAAACTAGAGCCTAATAATTTCGCAATTATTACTGAATACGTTTCTGGATTAATTGAGACAAAATCATATGAAGATGCTCTGGATCTTATAGTCAAAACAGAGTCTGAGCAGGAATTAAACAAAGATGATAGTTCAGTTTTGTTATTGAAAAAGGCAACATGTCTATTTCACCTAGGTGATACTATTTCGGCTCATGAAATTTTCACCGATTTAGTAGTGCAGGACAAAAAATTCAAAGATGCACTGGATGGTGTTGCATTAACATCAATAAAACTTGGAAAACACAAACTCGGATTAAAGGCAATAAAAGAATCAGAAAACATAGCAGCAACATTGGATTCTAATCAAGAAGAAATTGAATTACATCCAATTAGAATTCCTAGAAAATCTGAAAGAGCATTAAGTAAATCAAAAAATGTTATAACAAAACCTACATTTCGTTTCAACCCTGATAAGAAAATTGCAGATTCATCAATTATGAAAACTGCAGTTAATGCAATTTGTGCTATGTACAATTCAAAAGGTGGTGTACTACGAATTGGTTTTTCAAATGGGCAAACAATTGGTATTGAACAAGATCTTAAATTGTTTGGAAAAAAAGAAAGAAACAATCAAAGCTTTGAAGACTATGTTAGAAAAATTGTTGGCCAAAGACTTTCTGAATCTCAAACTGGTAATTTTCTATCAATTACATTTCCAAAAATTAAATCAAATGTCATTTGTGAAATAAATGTACCATTTTCTAATGTTCCAGTTTATGTAAAAACTCGAAACAGAGATGAGGAGTTTTATGTAGTAAAAAATAATGTATCGACTAGATTAAGCCCAAGACAACAAATCAAATACATTAAAGAAAACTTTGAAGAATAAATTATTGTAAACGTTTTGCATCATTTAATGAATATCTTGCACTATCAATTTTTGGTTTTAAATCAGTAAAACTATTACTATAATTTGTAAAAGGTTCTAACATTTCAAATAAATTTTGCATTAATACGAATGTTTCTTTAGATGAATCCATATCATTTCTGTTCTGTAAATCCATAATTACCCGTTTTAATTCTCCTACACAATCAAGTAAACCAAAAATGTATCCCTCATCTGAAACCTTAACTGTACTTTTTGTTTTCATATATGAACCTGGTTTTTTTATACGAAAAATAATCTCTTTTGATGGAATTTTCTTTTTTTTAATTATTGATAACAATGAAAATGCTTCAACAACTTCTTGTTCTGAATTTTTTAAATATTCATTTAGATCTTGTCTCCAAGTTTTTCCATATTCTCTTTTAATTTTTTGTTGAAGATTTCTTAAAAGGCCAGCAGCTTTTTCTGCATTTTCTTGTGCCTCTGATAATTTCTTATCTTCATTTCCAGGTATTGCAGCATTTGCTGAATGTGAAGCAGAAATTGATGCTCGACATGCTCCTACGATATTTTTTGCCTCAGATATTATCCATTGTCTAGAAGATGAAAAATTTTCCATTGTTCTGTAGGTTTTTTCGATCTCTTTTTTTGTATCATTTAGAATCATCTACTAATTAATCTCAAAGTTAGATTTGTATTTTTTGGAAATATTTGAAAAAATCTTATAACATTTAACATTCCAATCAAATTGTTGAATTCTAATGATTTTTTTCAATTAAATCCTCGGAAAGTTTCACCATCAAGGTTTCCTGGAAACTGTTGCATTTGTCAGACACATCTTAGTAGTGGTGAAACAATATGGTGGGCTAGAGATAATCTAAAACGCACAAACACTTCCCCAAAACCAAGATCTTTGATTGCATGTATAAAACATCATGATGATATTACTAAAACAACATTATCAAATACAAGAAACTTTACAAATTCAATAAATTCCCAAAAAGATTTGTTAAATTTTCGAACATATAGAATTTCTGAACAAAATGATTTAGAATTTCTAAAAGATGTACAAACAGATTCTAATCTTGATTCTTGGTTACAAAAAATAATTCAATCGACAAGTATGAAGAGTAACCATCAAGATGAAATAAAATATTGGAAAAAAACTGCAGGAATATTTTTCAATTATGAACCTCACACTGGTAACTTAAGAATTGCACTAGCTGGAATTATAGATAAAACTGCAAATTATGAATTTAAGTTTCGAAAAGGATGGAGACGTCCAACAGAAGATAATACAGTGACTGAACTAGTCATGAAGCATATTCAACCTTCAAATGAAAATTGGAGAAGTGATTTCAAGTCTGATCTTAACAGTATTAGTTTTGAAAACTTTATGGAATATCTTAACTTAGCAGATGGCGGTACAACAGAACGAATACCTCAATCAGAAATGGATGAATTATCAGAAGAAACAATACAAGAAGCTAAGAAAGATGTCAAAGATGAAAATAAACCAGAAGTTACAAAAACTAACAATGAAAACTTGAAATTATTAGATTCTGAAACATTACAAAAAGGTATAGATGAAATTTATAAAGATGGATTGTTAATTGATAAAGAAGTAATATATCAAATTGTAACTAATCTCTGTGCTGGTAGACATATTTTACTGGCAGGTCCTATTGGAACTGGAAAAAGTCATCTTGCTCGATTAATTCCCAAAGTTTTTTGGAATAAAGAAACAGAATTATTTACTGCTACTTATGAATGGGGAACAACTGATGTTGTTGGTGGATTAATGCCAGATAAAACTGGTCGAGGTTATATTCACAAAGATGGATGTGTTCCAAAAACCATAAAAGAAAATAATTGGGCAATAATTGATGAATTTAATCGTGCTGACATTGATAAAGCAATGGGAAAATTATTTTCTTCACTTGTAAATGGAAAAATTTCTAACGAAGATGGTGAACCACCTTTAGATATTCCAAAAGATTATCGAATTATTGCTACAATGAATACAGCTGATAAATTTTATCTAAACAAAATGTCTAGTGCATTACTTCGAAGATTTGCCTACATTGAGGTAAATACACCTAAAAACGAAATAACAGAATATTTTGTAGCCTTGAATGAGGCAGTAAAAAAATTAGAATTTACAGATGAAAAAATTTCTCAGATAATTGATATGGACATTTTAAGAAAAACACTGCAGATCCGAATTATGAACGGCAATGATAATGCTGGTGACGATGGAATAAAAAATGATAATGTTGAAAAAAAATTCTTAACAGCCTTGAACATTTTTCAATTTATCAGAAATGAAAAGAAATTAGGAACAGCTGTATTGGTATCAATTTTTCAAACAATGATTACACGATTATTATTTGAAATTCCATCTGAAATGGAAAATGTACTAAATGAATCTCTTGATTTTGCACTTGTATCAAACCTAATGCCACAGTTATGGGATTCAAATCCAGCATTTCTTGAAACATTAAAAGCATTTGCTACTGAAAATATTGCAGTATTTTTTATGAACAAACAAAAAGAATTTAAAAATTTACAAATGGTATCAAAAATTACACAGTTTACAAAACAACTTGATAATATTATATCCACAAATTATCTCTCTTTCGATCATGGTGATAAAAATCTCACTGAACAAACAATAAATGAACTTTTAGAGAGTTTTAAAAATGGAAAAGAACTTGATCAGACAAAACTAGAAGATATGAGATCATACATACAAATAGATATTAATTTACCTA
>JAMHKW010000008.1:0-26122 GCA_028439805.1 Candidatus Nitrosopumilus sp.
CCAGGATATTTTAATTGGGAAATTTTTTTACCCCACTCTTCATCTGTTACTAACATAGCTTTTCCTGAAAAAACAGAATTATTGTATTCTATTTTTACCTCAGGATTTATCAAGGCGTTTTGAAACCAGTCTCCATCTGGCTTGTGTCTAGAAAAGTAAATTTTTCCATCATGGTTAACTGCTCTTAACATTACTGAATGCTCTTTACCTGTCTTTCTTCCTCTTGTGATGAGAATTGGCCTGAACAAATCTTCCTTTATCTCCATGCGTGACTTTTTTCTGTCAAGTAATTTAACCCCATTGATAGAAATTTCTGATATTTGATGTGATAAGCAAATCTAAACATTTGATGGCATGTCAGTAAAACTAGAAGGAATGCCTACAAACTTGGCTACTGCTGATACCTTTACTGGAAAAAAAGTCGTAGACAGAGAAGGAATTGAATATGGTAAAGTCAAACACGTTCACATTCACCAAGATACACTTACTGTATGTGGAGTGACAATCCATCAAGGATTCAACAAAGACTATTATCTTTCAGATGATTATATCGACAAATTTTCTGAAGAAACATTACTTCTTAGTAGACCTCCAATTAGAACTGGAATTCCAGTAGTTGACATTGATCGTCATAAAATTGGTAAAGTAAAACGATTACACAGACACCCTGATACCAATGAATTGGAATCAATAGAGGTAACTGATGGCTTGATGCATTCTAAAATACTCTCTAAATCAGAAATTTGGGGAATTGGAGAAAAAGTTACTCTAAGAGTAACCAAAGAAGAATTCAAAAATCTTGAATGATTTCTTTTAATCTTCTTTTTTCAAAATAACTTTTTTTGATTAATCTGTTTTTTTAGAACATGTTAAACAAACAGGAATTCCTTCTACAACTGTTATTTCTACATTTGATGACTGACATTTATGACAAAGTCCTTTCATAAGGTGAATTTCAAATTACTCCTTAAATTTTTTGTGAGGAATGACTATCAATCCTTAGCAATTTATAATTGACAAATGCGATCAAGGCAATGTACTCTATAGAAACAAAATCTCTCACAAAATCATTTGGAGATGTAGTTGCAGTTAATGATATATCTTTTTCAGTCAAAAATGGAGAGATCTTTGGATTCTTGGGACCTAATGGTGCTGGAAAAAGTACCACGATTATGATTCTCACTACATTGTTAAAACTAACATCTGGACAGGCTTTGATTTCTGGATTTGATGTAAAGAGTAATGCAAAGCAAGTTAGAGAAAATATTGGATATGTTCAACAAGAAACAACTGTTGATGAGTATCTAACTGGAAGAGAAAATCTTCTGCTACAAGCAAAACTCAATCACATTCCAAAAGGCGAAATTAACAAAAGAATTGATGAAATATTGGAATTAATCGAATTAACTGATAAGCAGGACAAACCTGTAGTGACATATTCTGGTGGTATGAGAAAGAGATTAGATATTGCTGGTGGCCTTTTACACAGACCAAAGGTATTGTTCCTTGATGAGCCTACAGTTGGATTAGATATTCAAACTCGTAGAAAGATTTGGAAGTATATCAAAAAAATACATGATGAGTTTGAGATGACCATATTTCTTACGACTCACTACATGGAGGAGGCAGATCAACTATGTGACAGAATCGGGATAATTGATGGTGGAAAGATTCAGGTGATTGATTCCCCAGAAAACATGAAAAAAGCAATGGGAAATGAAGTAATCACAATCATCTTAGAAGAACATCATGATTCATTCTTATCTGAACTTCAAAAAATTGAATTTGTTAACAAGATCAACGAAGATGGTTCCAAAATTACGCTTTTTGCATCAAATGGAACAGAAGTAATTCCAAAAATATTTCAGATTTCATCAGAACTTGGTATCAAAATTCTATCTATCTCTCTTACTCAACCAACTCTTGATGATGTATTCATTTCTTACACTGGTCATGAAATTAGAGATGATGATTCCAAATTCAATAGAAAACGTGAACATGCAAAGATGAAGAGGATACGTGCATGAATACTTTGATGTATGATACTTATACAATTTTTTGGAGGGAGTTAAAGAGATACCAAAAATCTAAAAGTGGTATTTTAATTAGATTTATCCAACCTGCAATTTGGATTATAGTAATTGGAAATACTTTTTCAGGAACTCAACCATTAATTCAATCCGTTGGTTTTGAAGGAGAATATATTGAGTTTATGGCACCTGGTGTTATTGTTCTGACTGCAATTTTTACTAGTATCTTTGGGGGTGTCAATACATTGTGGGATAGACGATATGGCTTTATGAATAAGGCATTGACTTCTCCAATTTCACGGTCTGCTATTGCTCTTGGAAAAATGTCTGCAATTTCTTTAATTGCAGCTTTACAAGCTAGTTTGATTTTGGGAATTGCTTTAGCAATAGGTGTAACTTTTCCAAATCCAATTATGATTGCTCCAATTATGGCTATTGTTATTTTATTTTCATTGGGATTCTCAGGAATTTCTGTAATGGTTGCAGCTACTGCAAAGTCGCAAGAAACCTTTTGGGGTGTGATTAATTTTCTTGGAATGCCATTGTTTATGCTTAGTCCTGCATTGTTCCCATTGGAATTACTTCCAGATTGGCTTGCTACAATTGCAAAACTGAATCCTGTCACTTACACTGTTTTATTGGTGAGAGAACTGATGACAGGCGTATCTGAGGGTGGAATTCCAATTATTCTTAGCCTTGGAATTCTCTTTGTGTTTGTGTTTGCAATGATTGGTCTTGCTAGCTATGTGTTTACGCGTGAAGTAAACAAGCCATTTTGACATAAAATTGACAAAAATTGTTACATTTACTAACTTTAATGATCTTTCTCTAATTTTGTCATTCTAATTCGTTGAAATTACTCCTTACAGTAATGATGTTTTCTGTATTTTTGTTAGCTAATTCTTTTGCTCAAAGTTCTTTTGGATATGGAGATTATGAATATCTCTCTGAATTTGGTTCACATGGTATTGTAAAACCTGGATATTTTTCACATCCTCAATTTATAGAAGTTGGTAATGATGGCAGCATCTATGTTAGTGATTTGGGAAACAAACGTGTTCAAAAATTCTCAAGTGATGGTCAATACATTACAGATTGGGGTAAGAGTGGAAAACAACCTGGAGAATTTCATTATCCATCGGGAATAGCAGTATCTGATGATTCTGTTTTTGTTGCAGATCGTGAACTAAATAGAATTCAAAAGTTTTCACTAGATGGAGAATTTGTTATTGAATGGGGAAAAAAAGGAATCTATGAAGGACAATTCTTTTTCCCAGGCGGAATTGCTGTAAATAATGAAATTGTGTATGTAGTTGATACTGGTAATCAAAGAGTTCAAATGTTTTCTACTGATGGAGAATTTCTTTCATCATTTGGTTCAAGTGGACTAGGAGATGGCCAATTCCTTACTGCAGTTGGAATTGATATTGATACAGATGGAAATGTCTATGTTACTGATAAAGGAAATAGCAAAATTGAAAAATTTGATGCCAATGGAGAATTTATTGAATCATTTCCATTTTATGCACCACGTTACATCTTTTCTCCTGAAGCAATAACAGTTGATCCTAATGGTGATATGTTTATTGTTAATTCTGCTACTGATAGAATTTTACATTTGTCTCAGGATTCTAATTTGAAATTAAATATTTTTGATCAAATTGGAAAATATCCAAACTCATTTGATTACATCACTGATATTACAATTGGAATTAATGGTGAATTACTAATTGTAGATTCTACAAATCATACAATCAAATCCTTTGAAACTGAATTTTATGTAGAACCTGTAATTGATGATTCTATTGAGATTCCTGATGAAATAATAGAAGATTTCTCACATGATACAATATCCCCTGTAATTACTGCTCCACCATCATTAACAATTGAGGCTACAGATATGCTAACTACCGTATTATTTGGAGAGGCTACTGCCACTGATGAAAGTGGAATCAAAACAATCATCAACAATGCTCCTGATGTATTTTCTCCAGGTGTATCTACAATTCTTTGGATTGCTTTTGATAATGCTAGAAATTCCTCAACTGCAACACAAACAATTACTGTAGATACTTGTGGACGTACATATTCTGATTATAACATCATTGAGGGAACTGAAGGAAATGATATAATTCAAGGTACAGTTGGTGATGACTTGATATTTGGATTAGCAGGAAATGATATTATTTCAGGTGGAGATGGAGATGATTGCATATTTGGTGGATATGGCGATGATATTATTTCTGGTAATGATGGTAATGATACGATAAAGGGTAATTCTGGTCATGATATTCTAAAAGGCGAATCAGGTGCTGATGTGATCTATTCTAATTCTGGTTCTGATGTTATTGATGGTGGTGTTGATACTGATCGATGTTACACTCCAACTGGTTCACAAACCGATCTGTTGCTAAACTGTGAAGAATAGTAATTCTATATAGTACAATAGACTTTATGTTCTCTTACCTTAATTCTAAATACACAGTTGAGTATCTATGGGACAATGGTTATCTTGGGTAAAATCTAATGAAAAAGAACTCTTAAAAATTCTTGATGACTTGGCAAAAAAAGCAGTAGAGACCTCTGAAGCAGTAGTGGTTTTATTTTCAGATCTAAATAGTATTGAACAAGTACAAAAAATTCATAGACTTGAAACTGAAGCTGATGTTTTAACACGTGATATATTTTCAGAACTAAACAAGACATTCATCACTCCTTTAGATCGTGAAGACATGCAAAGAATAGCATCAAAAATTGACGATGTCATTGATTTTATGGATGGGATTGCCTCTAGAGTGTATAGCTACAAAATAAAAACACCTCCTCCATACTGTGAGCAAATTGCAGAAGAACTAGTCAAGGCTACAAAAGAAGTAGAGTATATGATTTCTAAACTTCAACATTTCAAAAACTCTAAAGAACTAGTTGATCACTGCAGAAACACTAGTGATATTGAGCATACTGTAGATGATTTGTACAGGGAAGCAATCAAAGAACTGTTTGAGAGTAATGATGCAATCCAAATTATCAAACTAAAAGATATCTATGAAACAATGGAGACTGCATCAGATAGATGTGTAGATGTTGCAGACGTCATTGAGGATATTGTCCTAAAATATACCTAGGATGATTATATGTTAGAGATAGCAATAGGTGCAATAATAATTGCATTAATCTTTGATTTTGTAAATGGATTTAATGATTCAGCAAATTCTGTTGCCACTGTAATTGGAACACGTGTTCTAAAACCACTTCATGCTGTAGGATTATCTGCTGCCATGAATTTCATTGGTCCTTTTATTTTTGGAGTAGCAGTTGCTACAACTATTGCAAAAGGAATCGTTAGTCCTGATGACATTACTGTATACATGATTGTAGGTGGATTAGCTGGTGCAATTGGATGGAGTACGCTTTGTACTTATTTTGGATTACCAATTTCTAACAGTCACTCTTTAGTTGGAGGAATTATGGGTGCTGGAATTGCAGGATTAGGTTTTGAAAAATTAGTTCTTGGTGGTTTGACCAAAGTTTTTGCAGGAATTATTATTGCTCCAATTGGTGGAATTATCTTTGGTCTTTTACTAACTGGATTAATAATTACAGTCTTTGCAAGGCGTAAACCTGGACCTGTAAACAAAACTTTTGGTAGATTACAAATTATTTCTTCAGCTTGGTTTGCTTTAACTCACGGAGCAAATGATGGTCAAAAAACTATGGGTATTATTGTGTTAATTTTATTTTCAGCAGGATTAATTCCTGAACTTGATATGCCGCTTTGGGTAATTTTTGCTGCAGCTGCTGCAATGGGGTTAGGTACTTTCTTTGGAGGCTACAAAGTAATCAAAACATTAGGTGTGAAAGTTACAAGACTCAGACCATATCAAGGATTTGCAGCAGAAACTGGAGGTGGGCTAATGTTGGCAGTATTTGCTGTATTTGGAATTCCTGCAAGTACAACTCACGCAATTACAGGCACGATTATGGGTGCTGGTGCTGCAAGACGAAAACGTGCTGTACGATGGAAAGTTAGTAGACAAATTGTATTTTCTTGGGTAATTACAATCCCTGGAGCTGCTGGAATGGGAATTGGATTTACCTATCTCATTCACCTGTTTGTTTGATTTTTTAATACCTTGATTTTTATTTCACCAAAAATTTTTTGATATATTGCAATGGATATTTTACAACTAATACAGTCTAACCTCCTTACTCCGATAATTCTATTCTTTTTGTTTGGAATTATTGCTGCTCGAATAAAATCTGATTTAAAAATTCCTGAGGCAATTTCAGAATTTTTACCAATCTATCTTCTTGCAGCAATTGGACTTCATGGAGGAATAGAGATGAGAAATACTGGATTTGAGAATATGTTAATTCCTATGTTTGTTGCAATTGGTCTTTCTTTGTTATTTACTTTGAATCACTATCAAATTTTACGAAGATTAGGAAAATTCAATATCTTTGATTCTTATGCATTAGCATCAACTTATGGTGCAGTAGGGGCTGTAACATTTTCAGTTGGTCTGTCTTTTCTGAAAAATCAAGGTGTTTCTTCAGAAGGATACATTGCAGCAATTTTGGCAGTATTAGAACCAGTTGCATTTATCATGGCAATATTTTTGACAAACATGGCAGTCTCAAAACAAATCCGTGCAAAAAAACAGTCTTTTACAAATGATGATACGTCTGATATTGAAATGGGAATGCAAGATAATAAAACAAAACTATCTAGAGTATTACATGAATCAATCACTGGTAAGGCAATAGTTATTCTACTTGGAAGTATTGTTATTGGTTACATAATTGGTAATGAAGGCTTTGATTCAATTAGAATTGTCTTTGATGAGATGTTTACAGGGGCTATTGTCATTTTTATGATTGAGATGGGAATTATTGCAGGTCAAAGATTAGATGATATCAAAAAAGTTGGCATTTTTCTTACTGCATTTGCTATAATCATGCCTACATTTAATGGAATTATTGGAGTTTTAGTTGCAACTGTTATGGGATTAAGTGTTGGGGGCGCAGTTATGTTTGGGTTACTTTTAGCTAGTGCATCATTTATTGCAGCACCTGCAGTATTACGTCATGCAATCCCTCAAGCAAAGCCTAGTCTTTACATCACATCTGCATTAGGTATTACATTTCCTTACAACATTATTGTCTTGTTACCAATCATGTTTAGTCTCTCCACATTTGTACATAACATAGAAGGATCGATAGACTTATTCAATTACATTACAAAGGGATTATTATGAAACTCTATAATGTAAAATTACTAACTATTACTTGTGAAATTCTTGCCCAAAAAAATATTATTGAAATTCTAAGTAAGCATGAAATTACTGGATATACGACTTTTGAAGTAGAAGGAAATGGAGCACGTGGTTTACGTGGCCAAGGTTTCAAAAATGAAAAAAATGTCAAAGTCGAAGTAATTATGCGAGAAGAAAAATTATCTGATATTGTAGAAGAAATATCCCGAACAATGTTTGCTGATTTTGCTATAGTTCTTTATGTCAGTGATGTCAGTGTAGTTAGAACTGAAAAATTTTAACAACAAGTATCATCAGAACATAATACTGGAATTTTCTTACTAGCTTTTGTAACATTTGAGATTAGCTCTGATAGTTGATTGTTTGAGATTGTATACATTGCCTTTTTACCTTCATCCCTTGATTTGACAATCCCACATTTCTTTAATGTTTTTAGGTGATGTGACACTAGTGGTTGGTCTTTTTTTAATTTCTTTACAAAATCATTAACACAAAGTTCCTTGTTTCTTTGTAACAAGTCTAGAATCTCAAATCTTGTTTCATCACATATGCATTTTAAGAGACTGACTCCATTCATATCAATTTAAATTTATATAAACTAATATTTATGTTATTTTTGTGGATAAACCTCAAAATGTGCTATTTGTATGCGTAGAAAATGCTGGTAGAAGCCAAATGGCTGAGGCATTTTTTAAAAAATATGCCCCAAAAAAATTCAATGTTATTAGTGCTGGAACCACTCCATCACCACAACTTAATCCTGTAGTAGTTAACGTAATGAAAGAGATTGGAATTGAACTTGATGAGCAATCTCCAAAATTATTGTCAGAGCAAATGATTGAGTCTTCATTAAGAACTATCAACATGGGGTGCATGGATAAAGAATCATGTCCTTCATTATTTGTTAAAGATGTACTTGATTGGAATATCTCTGATCCAAAAGAAAAAACAATTGATGAAGTACGAAAAATTCGTGATCAAATTAAATCTGAGGTTATGAGTCTAATTAATTCATTAGAGCATGATGGATAATGACATATTCTAATTTACAAATTTTTATTGCAGAATTAGTTGGAACTTTTATTCTTGTTGTATTTGCTACAGGTTCAATTGTTTATGATGCTGAAGTCTTTGATGGTAAATTAGGAATTCCATTTGCAGCTCTTGCACCATTTCTTGCATTACTAATTGGTGTGTATTCTTTTGGAAAAGTATCTTTGGCTCATTTCAATCCTGCTGTAACTGTTGGTTATTACATTACTGGACATATTACAAAGATACAAGCTGTATATTATTTTGCAGCAGAAATTATTGGTGCATTGCTAGGTTCATTTTTTGTTATGACCTTTATTGGAGAAAAAGCAAATCTTGGAGCAAATGCACCAAATTATGACTATTCGATATTTTTAATATTTCCAGTCGAAGTGATTGCATCTGCAATGCTTATGGGTGTTATTTTTTATGTTGTGTATACAAAAGGTCTTAGAGGTTTTAGTGGAGTAGCAATTGGTGGAATTGTAGGACTAGATATTTTATTTTTGGCATTTATTTCTGGTGCCTCAATGAATCCTGCTAGAGCATTAGCCCCTGCATTATTTTCTGGAGCTATAGGTGATCTTTGGATATATTGGATGGCTCCTTTTGTTGGAACAATTATTGTCGGATTTTTGTTTCGTGGCAAATTTCGAGCCCAAAGAGCCTCAAATTACGAATAATAATGACCCAAAATACCCATCCATATTGTCTAATTCCAAAAAATTATTCAATAGTGCTAAAAAAGTGATTCCTTCAGGTGTCAATAGTCCTGTAAGATATTTTGAGCCGTATCCATTTTTTACAAAAAAATCCAATGGTGCATACATTTGGGATGTAGATAACAAACGTTACATTGACTTTTGCAATGGATATGGTGCATTACTTTTAGGACATAGAAGAAAAGAAATTATTAACTCTGTTTCAAACCAACTTTCAAAAGGCACTCTTTATTGTACTCCTACTGAATCTGAAATTGAATTATCTAAATTAGTTATTGGAAATTTTCCATCAATTGACAAAGTAAGATTAGTAAATACTGGTGGCGAAGCTACAATGACTGCAATTAGATTAGCTCGTGGATTCACAAAAAAGAAAAAGATCATAAAATTTGAAGGATGTTATCATGGTGCACATGACTCTGTTCTTGTAAAAGCAGGTTCTGGTTCTGCACACAATGGAATTTCAGTTTCTGATGGTGGATTAGATGAAGTTTCAAAAAATACACTAGTTGTTCAATATAACAACATTGAAGATTTTCAAAAAACAATCCAAAAAAATAAAGATATTGCTGGAGTAATTGTTGAACCAATATTGGCTAATATGGGATTAATTCTACCTGAGAAAAACTTTCTTTCTGATCTGAGAAAAATTACTAGAGAAAATAATATTCCATTAATTTTTGATGAAGTAGTTACTGGATTTAGAGTAGCACCAGGTGGTGCACAAGACCATTTTGGAATCAAACCTGATATTACTACACTGGCAAAAGCTCTCTCCAATGGATTTACTATAGCTGCAGTTGGTGGAAGAAAAGAGATAATGGATTTACTATCTCCAGGAGGTAAAGTTTACCAAGCAAGTACATTTGCTGGAAATCCGATCTCTGTTAGTGCTGCAATTAGTTCAATTAAGACAATTAACAAAATTAAAAATAGACTTTATTCTAAACTTGAAAGATTCAATCTATTGTTTAGTACAGCTCTTGATGATATGGCCACTGACATGAAAATTCCACACCAAATCAATTTCACAGCATCAATGTTCCAAATTTTCTTTACTAACAAACCTGTTGTTGATTATAAAACATCAAAAAATGCAAATGCCAAGAAATTCCAGAAATTATTTCAATCGTTATTAAAAAATGGAACATTCATTGCACCATCCCAGTTTGAAGTTGTTTTTCTATCTGATGCTCATACTGAAAATGATCTAAATAAAACACTTGATGCATATCATACTGCATTAAAATCGGTGAAAAATTGAAGTACATAGTAGGCGCAAGAGGAAGTCAATTATCTGTAGCCCAGACAAATTGGGTAATTATAGAATTAAAAAAAGTCAACCCTGATTCAAAATATGATATTAAAACTATTACAACAAAAGGGGATACTGATAGTAGACCATTATTTACAATAGATCAAAAAGGAATTTTTGAAAAAGAGATTGATAGAGCAGTTGCACAAAAGGAGATAGATTTTGCTGTTCATAGTCTCAAAGATGTACCTTCAGAAATAGATGATAGTCTCATTATAGCATGTATTCCAAAACGTGAGGCAGTTAATGATGTCTTTATCTCTTCAGATGACTCAACTTTGGAGACTATCAAGAAAGGTGCAGTAATTGGAACAAGCTCACTTCGTCGTGCAGTACAGGTTTCTCGAAAGAGACCTGATGTTATCGTCAAACCAATTCGAGGAAATATTGAAACTAGAATTAGCAAAGTATCTGGAGAAAATTATGATGCAGTAGTACTTGCTCAGGCAGGAATTACTAGATTAGGTGTTGATGTGAAATACCATCCATTATCAATTGATGATTTTTCTCCATCACCTGGTCAAGGTGCAATTGCAATAGTTGCAAGAAAAGATGATTCTCAAACAATTTCTATGCTGAAAAAAATTGAAGATGTTAATTCTAGATTAGAGATTGAAGCCGAACGTGCTTTATCTGACTATGTTGATTCTGGATGTAGATTTCCAGTTGGTGCATATGCAAAATCAAATGGCTCTGAAATGATTCTTTCTGTAGTGGCTTTTTCCGTAGATGGCAAAAAATATCTGCAAGTAACTAAAACAGGTGAAAAAAATAATCCTGAATCTCTTGGTAAAAGTGCTGGAGAGGAATTACGTGAGAAAGGCGTAAATGATCTTGCATTAAATTGGAGAGAAAAAGTAGAGGAATGGAATAAGACATGACAGGAAAAGTGTATCTTGTTGGGGCTGGACCTGGAGATAGTAAATTAATTACTTTACGAGCAGTTGAACTACTCAAAAAAGCAGATGTTGTTTTGTATGATAGATTGGTAAGTAAGAAAATTATCTCCATGATTCCAAAAAAAACAGAAAAAGTCTATGTTGGACGAGCAGTAGGTGATGACACAACTCATCAGCTTACAACTAATGATTTAATGGTAAAATATGCAAAATCTAAAAAAAATGTAGTTCGACTAAAGGGAGGCGATCCAATAATCTTTGGTCGTGGTGGAGAGGAAGCAGAGTTTCTCAAGGAAAATAAAGTAAAATATGAAATTGTTCCAGGAATTACTTCTGGAATTGGTTCGGCAACCTATGCTGGAATCCCTCTAACTCATAGAAAATATGCCTCATCAGTAGTGTTTGTTACAGGACATGAAGATCCTGAAAAGAAAGACGAGATTGTAAAATGGAAGAGACTTGCAAAGTCTGTTGATACTATAGTAATCATGATGGGATTATCTAGAATTGATATTATATGTAAAGAACTAATCTCTGGTGGAATGGATAAAAAAACACCAGTTGCTGTGATTCAAAATGGAACTACTCCGAAACAAAAAATGATTAAAGGAACTGTAACAAATATTGCAAAAAAAGTCAAAGAAAATAAAATTACTCCTCCAACAAATATCATTATTGGAAAAGTAGTTGATTTGTCAGATAGTATTGGGTGGAAATAATGCTTGATGGAAAAACTATTGCAATTACTCGCTCAAAAGATGATGCTACTGAATTTATCGCACTTGTTGAACAAAATAATGCCACTCCTATCGCATTACCCACTATAGAACTAGTTAGTAAGGGCGAAAAAATTGTTGATGAATTTTTAGATTCAATTAAACAATACAATCCTGATTATTCTGTTTTTATGAGCTCAAAAGCAGTCAAATTACTATTTGATACTGCAAAACAAGTTGGAAAGTTTGAACAGTTACAATTAGCAGTTGCGAATACTATGGTAATGTCAGTAGGACCAAAGACTACGATTGCTCTTGAGAACGAAGGAATTAAAGTAAATTATCAACCAACTACTTTTTCATCAGTTGGTGTTGGTGAGGAATTTACAAAAATTCATGCTGTTGGTAAAAAAGTAATTGTTCCACGTAGTGGTGCATCTACTCCTTTTCTCAAAGAACTACTAAACAAGATTGGAATTGATGTGCTAGAAATTCATTTGTATAATGTTTGTGCTTTTAATGATACTACACAATGGAATGGATTTAGAGAGTTATTCTCACAAAACAAAGTTGATGGTGTAGTGTTTACTAGTGCATCATCAGTTCGAGGATTCTTTGAGATAATGTCAAAAGATTATGATACAGAAACCTTGCTAAATAATCTTGAAAAACTATCTGTGGTATCTATTGGACCATTTACTGCTAATGAATTAAAAAAACTTGATGTAAAAAATACAATTGCAGAAGTTCATACTGTTGCAGGTGCATTTGATGCAGTAAAAAACACCTTGAATGTTGCATAATCTTGAAATTCACTATTTTCTCTAAATCTTAGCTAAAGCTATTTAGCTCTGCCTATTTTTCCCCATGTATTTATAATATAACGGAGTTATTTTCCTCATGGCTACTGAAAATCTTGACATGGATTATTCAAAATATGATTTTAAAGACTCTACAGAATTGTATGTTCATCTTAGCAAGAAAGGCCTGTCTAAAGAAACTGTGATTAGCATCAGTAAAATGAAAGATGAGCCACAGTGGATGCTTGATTTTAGATTACGTTCTTATGAAATTTTTATGAAAAAACCAATGCCAACTTGGGGTGGAGATCTTAGTACTATTGATTTCCAAAATATTTACTATTATGCAAAAGCATCTGATAAAGTAGAAAAGAACTGGGATGATGTTCCAGAAAATGTAAAAAATACTTTTGACAAACTTGGAATTCCAGAAGCTGAAAAGAAATTCTTAGCAGGTGTTGGTGCACAATATGAATCTGAAGTTGTTTATCACAGTCTAAGAGAAGACTTGGCAAAACAAGGAGTTTTATTTTTAGATACTGATCAAGCTTTGAAAGATCATCCAGAGATGTTCAAAAAATACTTTGGTAAAATTATTCCTCCAGAGGATAACAAATTTGCAGCACTAAACAGTGCTGTATGGAGTGGTGGTTCATTCATCTATGTTCCACCTGGTGTCAAAATTGACATGCCTTTACAAGCTTACTTTAGAATTAACGCAGAAAACATTGGTCAATTTGAAAGAACATTAATCATTGTAGATGAAGGTGCAGAAGTCCATTACATTGAAGGATGCACTGCTCCAGTTTATTCTTCAGAATCTCTTCACTCTGCAGTTGTGGAATTAGTTGCACTCAAAGATGCAAAATTAAGATATACAACAATTCAAAACTGGAGTGCTGATGTTTACAATCTTGTAACAAAACGTGCTTACGCATATGAAGGTGCAACAGTTGAATGGATTGATGGAAATATTGGAAGTAAACTAACAATGAAATATCCTGGAGTCTATCTTATGGGAGAACGTGCATATGGTGAGACATTATCAATTGCATTTGCTGGTAAGGGACAACACCAAGATACAGGCGCAAAAATGGTACATCTTGCACCAAATACAACTTCTAAAGTTACATCAAAGTCAGTAAGTAGACTAGATGGTCGTTCTACTTATCGAGGAATGTTACATGTAGCAAAAGGTGCTACAAATGTAAAATCTACTGTAAGATGTGATGCATTACTCTTAGATGATACATCAAAAACTGATACTTATCCATACATGGAAATCAATCAAGAAGATGCAACAATCACTCACGAAGCAACAGTTGGAAAAATTGGTGATGATCTTCTATCTTATGACTAGAGGATTTAATGAAGAAGAAGCACTATCTCTAATTGTCAATGGTTTCATGGAGCCATTTACAAAAGAATTGCCAATGGAATATGCAGTTGAATTAAACAGACTCATTAAATTAGAAATGGATGACTCTGTGGGATAAACTCCCAACTTCATTTTAAATAATCATGTCCCAAGAAACTCTCTCAAAACTTAACACTAGTCATATCGATAAGATTTCTTCATCAAGAAACGAACCTGATTGGCTCAAAGATTACAGAAAGAATTCTTTGTCCATTTATGATAGTCTCCCAATTGAGATGTCTCCACTTTACAACAAATATACTGATGCCAAAAAAATGGACCCAGAAAAAGTCTCTCTTTCATTATCTACTACTAAAACAATTCCAGGTTTTCTTGAAAAAAGATTAAGCGAACTAGAAAATGAGATATGTATTATTCAAATTGGAACAAATATTCATAAAATCAATCTCCCTGATGATTTAAAATCCAAAGGACTGGTATTGTCTTCTATATCTGATGCAATTCAAAATAATTCTGAATTGGTAAAAAAGGCATTAGAGGCATCAAATTCACAAGACGATAAATTTACAGCATTAAATAACGCTGCTTTTAATTCTGGCATATTTATCCACATTCCACGTAATCTGATATTAGACAAACCAATTTACTTTTTGACATGCCTATCTGATGATGATTATTCTGTGATTTCTAGAAATGTCGTATTTGCAGATGAAAGTAGCAAGGCCTCAATTGTCCAAGAGTTGTATTCTCCACATACTGAAGCCCAGCAAGCATATCTTGAATTACTAAACACAAATCTTGCAGCAAATTCACAATTAGATTTTACTACTTTACAAATGATGGATCAACATGCAGTTACCTTTTCAACAAGACGAACAGATTTGGCACAAGATTCCAAAGTAAATTGGTACTCTGGTTTGTTTGGTTCCATGTTATCTCGATACAAAATTGAATATTTTCTTAATGGTAGTGGTGCATCTTCAAATGATTCTGAAGTAATTTTTGGAAATAATGAACAATCATTTGACATTCAAACTAATGTGAACCATGAAAGTCCATCTACTGAAGCAAGAGTAGTTGAAAAGTCAATTCTTAGGAACAAATCTAAATCTCTTTTCAAGGGAATGATTAGAATAAAAGAAAATGCATCTAAATCCAATTCATTTTTGTCTGGTCGTTCTATTCTTTTAGATAAAGATGCAAAATCTGATGCAATTCCTGGATTAGAGATATTTACAAATGATGTAAAGGCTACTCACTCTGCATCTGTTGCTCAAATTGACGAAGAACAAATTTTTTATCTTCAAACCAGATGTCTTAGTGAGGAAGAAGCTGAAAGAACAATTGTTGAAGGATTCTTAGAACCACTTTCAAGAAAAATGTCTTTTCAAGTTAGAGCATGGATTGCATATCTAATTGAATCAAAATGGGAAAATAGAGAACTCACTATTAACACTGATAAAGAATTAGCCAAGTTTGTTGAAATTGAAGAGACACGTTATAATGAAGACTCTGAAGTTGAACAACACTACAAGTATAGGTGATTTTTTTGTCAGAATGGATTAAAGCTTGTAAAATGGAGCAAGTAAAAGAAGGTCAGCTTTTTGGATTTACACATGATGATAAGAAAATTCTTCTAGCTAATCTCAAAGGAAAAATCCATGCGACTGATCTTATTTGTACTCATGCTGATGCAGATCTTTCTACTGGATTTCTTAGTGAAGAAGGTGTACGTTGTCCATTACATCTCTCTGTTTTCAGTTTAGAGAATGGTGAACCACAAAATCTTCCAGCTGATATCTCTCTTAAAGTGTATAATGTTAAAATAGACGACAACGAGATTTACGTGGAGATTTAAGATATGCAAAGTGTACAATCAATTTTTGAAAATCTAAGAAAAGATTTTCCAATACTAAAAAGAACTGTTAGAGATAACAAACCTCTCGTCTATCTTGATAATGCATCTACAACCCAAAAACCAAATCAAGTAATTGATGCTATTACTGATTACTATCAAAATCATAATGCTAACATTCACAGGGCAGTATATGCTCTAGCTGAAGAAGCTACTGAAGCATATGAGGCAACAAGAGATAAAATTGCAAATTTTATCAACATAAAAGATCGACAAGAAATAATCTTTGTGAGGGGAACTACTGAAGCAATCAATCTAGTTGCATATGCTTGGGGAAGACCACACATCAAAAAAGACGACATTATAGTTACTACTGAATATGAACATCACAGCAACATTGTACCATGGCAACTACTTACACAAGAGAAAGGTGCCAAATTAGAGTACATTGGAATGGATGATAATGGAGAATTAATCTTAGATGATCTTGACAAATATCTTGCAACAGGAAAAGTCAAACTTGTAACCTTTAGTCTAATGTCAAATGTTCTTGGAACAATTTCTGATGTTGAAAAGATTATTGAAAAATGCAAGGCAGCAGGTGTTCTTACACTAATTGATGGTGCACAAGCTGTACCTCACATGAAAGTTGATGTTGAAAAACTAGGATGTGATTTCTTTGCATTTTCTGGACATAAAATGTTAGGTCCTACAGGAATAGGTGTTTTATGGGTTAGAAAGTCTGTTCTAGAGACTATGAGCCCATTTCATGGTGGTGGTGATATGATTAGAGAGGTTCACAAGTATGAAACTACATGGAATGATTTACCATACAAATTTGAAGCAGGAACTCCCAACATTGCAGATGTTGTAGGATTTGGGGCAGCTATTGACTATCTTACAAAGATTGGAATGGATAACATACGAGATCATGAAATTGAACTAACAAAATATGCTATAGAAAAATTATCTGAAGTTAAAGGACTTCATATCTATGGTACAAAAGATATTTCAAAACGTGGTGGTGTAATATCTTTTAATTTTGCTGATGTACATCCTCATGATGTTGCACAAATTATTGATGAAGAAGGCATTGCAGTTCGCTCTGGTCATCATTGTGCCCAAGTCTTGATGGAGAGATTAGATGTTGCTGCAACATCAAGGGCTAGCTTTTACATTTACAATACAAAATCTGAAATTGATAGTCTTATCAATTCATTAAATAAAGTAGCAAAGGTGTTCAAATTATGAGTGGTAATGCAGATATTTACCATGAGATGATCATTGACTACTCAAGAAATCCTGTAAACTTTGGGAAGATTGAAGATCATGATGTAACTTTCCATGATTCAAATCCATTATGTGGTGATAGCATTGACATTGATATGAAAATTGATGATAACAAAGTTACTGATATCAAATTTCATGGAAGGGGATGTGCAATTTGTATGGCATGCTCTTCAGTCTTAACTGAAATAACTAAAGGCAAGAATCTTGATGAAGTAAGAAAAATTGAGAAAAATGATATATTAAGTGAATTAGGTCTTGAACATCTTCAAGCTGTTCGAATAAAATGTGCCTTGCTTTCACTCAAAGTACTGAAATCTGCTCTTTACTCATATCTTGCAAAACATCTTGATGATTCTCAAGATATAGATAGACTAAAAGAAGACGCAGCAAATCTATACTAGTATGAGTAATTTTACTCCTGTAATTCCAATTGCACTTCAAATACGAAAAATAATCTTTGAAAAATTCAATGATGTTGATACCAAGTTTACAAATGATGAAATTTTTGAAACTCTCAAAGAAAACAATGACCTTGACTCTTCTTGGATAATTGATGATGTTGAATCGTTTTTCAATGAAATTTGTGATTCTGGTCTTGCAAGAAACATTGCACAGAATTTTACTACTATCTGGCTGAAACTATTTGATCCTGTTGAAAAACTTCATTGTAATGCTTGTACCCAAGATATCTATCTTGGAACATCTGAAGAAAGAATTTGTCCAAATCCTTCTTGTAAATCTTCTATTTAGATCTGTGTTTTGTTGCAGCATCTTCAAGTGCTTTAATCATTGGCAGTCTTTCTCCTGTAAGATAAAGTACTAATGCTCCACCTGCAGTACTGACATGATTGATTTTATCTACCAATCCCTGTTGTTTTAGTGCTGTAGTCAAATGACCTCCACTGACAATTGTTGTTGCCATTGAGTTTGCAACTGACTTGAGTAATTCTTTTGTTCCGTAACTAAAATTCTCTTTTTCAAAAAATCCTGCAGGACCGCTGATAAATACAGTTCCTGCACCTGAAATTAATTTTGAATAATACTCTACAGTCTTTGGACCCAAATCATAAATTTTATCTCCTTTACCAATTTCTCTAACATCCATCTCTACTCTTTCACCATCTTTGTCAATTGCAATATCAACTGGTGTGGCAAAAACATCTGGGTATTCCCCTATCAAAGAATGTGCTTTTGCTACGACTTCATCTTCTCGCTTGATACCAAGTGGAGATTTAATTCTAGCTTGTGCACGCATAAACACATTCCCAATTAATCCTGTTAACAGAACATGATCAGCACGACCATTTTGAATCAATAGTTTGATTGCCTCAAGTCTATCGGGTATTTTTGAGCCTCCAAGAACAATCACATGTGGTGCCTTGGCAACAGTCATTATTTCATCTAGATTCCTAACTTCTTTTTCAACTATTCTTCCTGCACATGCAGGTAAAACTTGTGGAAAACCCACAATTGATGGATGTGATCTATGAGCACTTGGAAATGAATCCAACACACAAAGATCAAATAATTTGGATAAACGACTAACCATGATTGTTTTGGCAGCATTCTGTGGTGTAAACTCGTAATTTTCTTCAGCACATAATCTAAGATTATCTAAAAGTAGAATGTCCCCATCTTCTAGATTTTTAATTGCACTTTGTGCAGCTTCACCAATTACATCTTCAACATATTTTATTTTTTTATTCATTAATTTTTCAAGAACTTTAGCGTGTTTATCCATCCCAGTATAATCCTTATTTCCAACTCTACCTTGATGTGATGCGACAACTACCTTGGCATCTTTTAATGACTTTAAAGTTTCAGTTGCCTCTTCAATTCTTTTGGTACCTGAAATTTCCATTGTTTCTGGATCAATTGGGCAATTCATATCGACTCTCAAAAAAACAGTCTTGCCTTTTAGGTCAAAATCATCTAGCGTGAGTACCTTCACGATTTTTCTATTATGCACTTGGTTAAATTCTTTGAGCCGATCTGAATTATTTTCTCAAATCTCATTTCTAAACGGTGATTCATACTTCCAAAACTTATCTATTGAAAAAATTAAAAGACACGTACTTGAGGTTTAATTAATTGCAAAATTGGATTTTTGATATTAGGTCACGTTCTTTTGTTTTACTAGTAATTTTATTTCTAATTCTTACTGCTTTTGTATACTATGACATAACTGAAACTTTTGATCAAAGTGTTGTTTCTTTTTTCTCTGAAAATACTGGAAATTCAACACTAGACATCATTATGCAGTATGTCACAGAAAGTGGTGATGTTTTTAACATGATGGCATTTGGGATTTTGATATTAATTATTCCAAAAACACGTAGAATTGGAATTACTTTGATGATTCTAATTGTACTTTCAACACTGCTAACTGGTTACATCAAATGTGGAATTGATAGAGACGGTCCTGATTTTAGGTATGAAGGCATGCCATTTCCTGTAGAGATTAGTCGTGACACGTATGCCTTATTCTGTGAAGGTGGATTTGATGCATCATACCCATCTGGTCATGCAGCTAGAGCTATGATTATTGGGATAGTCTTGGGTTATGCTCTTTCAGAACGATTCCCTCGTGGTGCATATTTGATATTTCTATATCCTGCAATGGTCTCACTTAGCAGAATCTATGTCTTGCAACATTTTCCTATGGATGTCATTGGAGGAACTGTTATTGGAATAATGCTTGCTGGAGTAATGGCAAAGAGAACAAAACTTTACAAAATTTTTGATAAATCAAAAACCTAATTCTGTCAAAGTATCATTGCTTATCAGAACTATTGCAAAATGTTCATCATCATGGTGATAAGTCCAATATCTGATATCACGAGTTTCATTTTTTTGTCTAAGGCCATGTGTTACCCCTGTTGTTACTGTATATCCAATTCTTTTTGCAATCTTTGATTCTTTTGGCATTAAAACCTTGAATCCCTCTTTCCTATTTTTGAATCCAAGTTTCACCATATTCTCTACTGCCGCTAATGCTTCTTTTTCATCTTTTAGATCATAAATCTTTGAAATCGGTAAATCTTTTGGATGAAAATCCATATTTTTGATTGAATCTTTTGACTAATATTTTTTAAAAAAGTGATTTTAGCGATCAAAGTTAGTTAATTTTCTTAACTGGTAAGTCAAATCATGATCATATTAACAACTTAATCGACTCTTTTGTTTTGTTGAATCGTTGGCATCGTTAGAAAAACTAGTAGTTCAACTACGTCAAAAGAAACAGGAAGCAACAAAGCTTAGGAAAAAAGCTGAAAATGAACTCCAAAAAATTCGTTCAATAGAAAAGCGTTCTTCTTCAGGTCTAAATTCAATAGATAGAAAAATTGAATCTGAACGTGAAGATGTTTCTGATACATCTGATGTCCTTACCAGGAAAACCTCTCAATTAGAAAGCATTGGGAGACTAGTGGCAGCAGCTGAGGAACGATTGATAAGGGAAAAGGAGACAGTTGACCAGGTTGAGCAAGAGATAGAATTCTCTGAAAATCCTGAAGAAAAACAGAATGCCGAGACTAGATTACGCTCTCTAAATGATCATATTCAAGAACTAATTTCTGAAATTAAAAATAGACAAAAAACAGCAAAAAAGATTTCAGATGATGTTGCAAAGTTTACTGGTATTAAATCAAAGATTGCTTCAAAAATACAAAAACAAACTCACTCAAAACCATCATTACGTGAGGCAGTAACAACTAGTCATAAATCTGCTGCAAAATTTGTAAAACAATTAGAAACACGATCCCGAGCAGAAGAATCTGCTACAAAAGCATTAGAAAATGTATCTAAAAAATTACAAGAATTCTTAGCCAAAAAACGTAAAGCAGCTAAAAAGAGACCAGCAAAGAAAAGAGTAACTAAAAGAAAAGCAGCTAAAAAGAGACCAGCAAAGAAAAGAGTAACTAAAAGAAAAGCAGCTAAAAAGAGACCAGCAAAGAAAAAATCTAGACGATAATTTTACCTTTTTGAATCTAATTTCTAATTATGGGTAAATTTATTCTATAGTTACAACTAGAAGCATAGAAAATAAAATTTAATTTTTGAAAATTCACATTTATTGAGGATTGATATCCATCTTACCAAATTTACCTTTGGTTAAGGATACTTCTCCTTTGAACTCATTGGTATATCCATTTGTGATGACAACTTTATCTCCAACATTTACTGCTTTGATATCGTCACCCCACAATGTGAGTTTCATTTGGTCATCTTCAGTTTCACCGTTAGCTATAATTGCATCACAGACATCAACTGTTCCTCCGCTTTTGAGATTTACAGTTCTTGGATCTCCTTTGCTTTTAACTTCAGCTTCAACATTAACTCCGCTTCGCATTTTTTTTGCGTCTGAAATTGGTATGAATTCTGACATGTATTTTTGAAGCAAATTTGCACAATTATAAGTTTTGTTAAAAATTCTTCAAAACAATGGATCATTTTTCTAATTTATCCAATAGCAATTGAAAAATATTGGTTATCCTTCAATCTCATTGCAGAGGTATCGAAGCCCGGTCAACCGAGAGGGACTCAAGATCCTCAAAATAGGAAATCCCTTCTCTTAGGAGTTCGTGGGTTCAAATCCCACCCTCTGCATTAATTTTTAATTAAGAAATACAATATTTCAAAAATTTTTAATAATTAAGCAACTAGTGCTTTAACTTTTGTAACTGAATGATTTGCAATTTGTTTATGCATTTCAGCTAGTTCTTTGTCCTTGAATGATAGATTGCATCTAAAACACTTCCAAACCATTTCGGACATGGTTAAATATACGCATAAATTGCTTATAAGGATATTGAATAATTGATCCTTTTTGTTACAATCTGTGATCATTGTTTTAAAAAACATGTAATTTTCTCATTTTTCTAGATCATAATGCAGTTTTTTCATGACTATAACATAGATCCAAGGATTTAGAAACAAAAAAAGTTGCATAATCTTAGAAAGATGATGGATATTTTTGAAATTTTTGTAGAATACTCGTATTTTGGAATTTTTCTAGTTCTGATTGGAGTAAATGCTGCACCAATTTTAATGCCTCCTAGCTGGATTGTCTTGACATCATTTCATCTTCTTGATCCTAGCTTGAATGTTGTTATTCTTGCAATGGTAGGGGCAACTGGAGCTACTATAGGACGATTTTTTCTAAAAAAGATTAGTGGATTATTTAGGAAATTTGTTGCAGAAGAGCAAAAATCTAATCTTGACATAATTGGAGATTATCTAAATCATAAAAAATACGGTTATGTGATAGCATCATTTCTGTTTGGAGCTACTCCTCTACCAAGTAACATGTTGTTTATCACATATGGATTGATGCGTGCAAAAAGTGTAGGTATCTATATCGGATTTTGGTTTGGTAGAGTCATTTCATACATCATTATGATTTATTTTGGAAATGCAGTTTTAACACCTTTTCTGGAAATATTTGAAGACCGTCTTACTGGAATTTTATTAATTGATGGAGTTGGAATTGGGGTAGTCGTTCTTTTTGCATCAATAAACTGGACAATTTTAATTACTCAGAAAAAAATAAAGTTTGTTAAACCAAAACTGTGGAGATTTTAAATGAAAGTTATTGATTCTCTTAAAGAAGAAGTAAAAAATAGGATGGGTGGTGATTCTGCTCATGATTTTGAGCATACTATGAGGGTATACAAAAATGCCCAAAAGATTTGTAAAGCAGAAAAAGCAAATGAAAAACTAATTCTTAGTGCTACATTGTTACATGATATAGTGTCATATCCAAAATCTGACAAACGCTCAAAAACCTCTTCAATAGAAAGTGCCAAAAAATCAAAACAAATTCTAAAAAAATATGATTTTTCTAAAGAAGAAATCAATATAATTTCAGATGCAATTCGTGATCACAGTTTTTCACAAAATAAAACTCCTAAAACCATTGAAGGGAAAATACTTCAGGATGCTGATAGATTAGATGCATTAGGAGCAATTGGAATTGCTAGGGTTTTTGCTACGGGAGGCTCACTAAAGCGACCATTTTACAACATAGATGATCCTTTTTGTAAAAAAAGAACCCCCGATGATAAAACCTGGACAGTTGATCATTTCTTTAGAAAATTACTCAAACTAGAGTCATTAATGAACACAAAATCTGGAAAAATAGAGGCAAAGAAGCGAACTAGAGTACTAAAAGAATTTCTGAATCAACTAAAACAAGAAATTTAATTCTGATCGTAATAATTAGAATTAGAGATCAAAATCTTTCCCAAATTTGGGAAATTTTATCCAATATTATATACAATTCGTTTCCTCCTATTATCATAACATGGTAAAATTTGATTTAGCTCAAAAAAGGTTTTGTAAATGACACAAAGTGAAACATCTACAATAAACACTGAAAAAATCTCTTCTTCTAATACTATACATCAATTAGAAGACGAGTTAACGGGAAATGAACATGCTATAAAAGAATTAAAACAACTGCAACTTCTTTTAGATCATTATGCCACAGAACTTCATAATCAAACCAAAGTTGCTGAGCATTTAAGAAAAATAGGAGAACTTACATCCAGTTTAACTCATAATTTGAGAAATCCACTTGGAGTTATCTTGACTACTGTGCAAATAATTGAAGCTACAGGAAAAGAAACTTTGGATGCAAAAACATTATCTCGACTTGAACAAATAACCCATTCTGCTACTAACATGTCACATCAAATAGAAGATGTTCTGAATTTTGTTAGAAATAAACCTCTTGATTTAGAGGCAACTACATTATCTAATATTTTACAATCCACATTAAAAAACATAGAAATTCCTGAGAGAGTTAATGTTCATCTGCCTGATAATGATGTTTCAGTAGAATGTGATGTTACAAAATTACAGGCTGTTTTTATGAATTTAATTTCTAATTCAATTCAGGCAATTGAGAATGAAGGTGATATTTTCATTAGAGTGAATGCTGACTCTGATCTTATAACAATTAATTTTGAAGACTCAGGACCTGAAATTCCTTCTGATGTATTACCAAAAATCTTTGATTCACTCTTCACTACAAAGTCTTCAGGTACAGGATTGGGGTTACCTTATTGTAAGAAAACTATAGAACAACATAAAGGAACTATATCTGTCTCAAATAACCCAACTGTTTTTACAATTAAACTTCCTGTAACTCAATTAAAAAATTAAATTTTAACCATAATCGATATATCTGTTATATCGCGTTTCAACTTCTTTGTTTTCTCCTAATTTTATTTTTTTATATTCCTCATTTTTTCTAAATTCAATATATTTGCAAATTTCTACAAATTTTTCTTCTTTTGGATACGAATCAAAGATTGGTTCAATCATTTTTAGATATTCTAGAGTTTTTTCTCGATATTCTTCTCTTGTGGGTTTTTTGATTCCATTCATTCTAAACCAAACTACTGCCCAACTTGAGCCTACGATATGTGGCAATAAATCAAATGCTCTTTGAATTTCAAAACGTTCGTCGTTTCTCATGATTCTTGAAGAAATTTAGAAGCTGATTTTGCAAAATATGTTACTATCATGTCGGCTCCTGCTCTTTTAATTGAATAAAGAATTTCCTCTGTGATATCTTTTTCATTTACGTAACCTAGTTGTGAAGCAGCTTTTACTAATGCATATTCACCAGAAACACTGTATGCTGCAACAGGAATATTGAATTTTCTTCTTGTTTCTGCTATTAAATCCAAATAAGATAATGCTGGTTTTATCATTACAATATCTACACCTTCATCAATGTCTGTCTTAACTTCCCTCATTGCTTCTCTAGCATTTGTATATGGAACTTGGTATGTTTTCCTATCTCCGAATTTTGGTGCACATTCTGCAGCATCTCTAAATGGTGCATAAAAGTTTGAGCGATGTTTAGCTGAATGTGACATTATAGAAACATCTGTGAATCCTTCTTCATCAAGTGCTTTTCTTATTGTAGCAACTTGACCATCCATCATTGCTGATGGTGAAACAGTATCAACTCCTGCTTTTGCTTGACTAATAGCAATCTTTGCAAGTGTATCTAGACTAGTGTCATTATCAATTTTATTTTCATGAACAATTCCACAATGCCCTGTAGATGTAAATTGACATAAACAAACATCTGCCATTATTACAATTTTATCTCCAAAATTTTGTCTGATTTGAGTAATTGCTTTTTGGACAATCCCATTATCATCAAATGCAGAAGATCCTACTTCATCTTTTTGAGTTGGAATACCAAAGAGCATGATTGCTGGAATTCCTAAATCACTAATGGTTCCTACCTCATCATTAATGTCATCTAGTGGGAGTCTTTCAATTTCTGACATTGATTCAACTTTGACTCTGGCCTTAAGATCTTCTTGAACAAATACTGGACAAATGAAATCTTTTGAAGAAAGGGTAGTTTCTTGAACTAACTCTCTCATTTTATCTGATATTCTTAATCTGCGAAGACGTCTGGAAGGAAATGACATATTAGAAATTCTAATTGGGTAAAATATAATCCTAGTCTGCCTGGTTTTGTTTTTTATAGTTAAACAGTTTACTTGCCAACTCCAATACATCTGGCTTGCCTTGTTCTGATGCTTTTCTGATATTGTTCATTGGAGTTGAAACAATGCTTTCAACAACTGCTTTTGTTAATTCATCAATAATCTTGATCTTTTCTTCATCTTGTTCTCCTAACATTTGAAGTGCTTTTTGTAATTCTTTTTCTCTTAGTGAGTCTATGTTCTTGAATACATCTTTTACAAGTGGTTCTGCATCTAATCTTTTCATTGAGGCTTCTAATACTGATACTTCCTCGTTAATTATATTTTCAATG
>JAMHKW010000080.1:0-5225 GCA_028439805.1 Candidatus Nitrosopumilus sp.
T
Organism: Candidatus Nitrosopumilus sp.; assembly: GCA_028439805.1. GTDB lineage: Archaea > Thermoproteota > Nitrososphaeria > Nitrososphaerales > Nitrosopumilaceae > Nitrosopumilus. The sequence goes on from JAMHKW010000080.1 coordinate 2, forward strand.
AATTTCTGTTGTTTTGCAGATGATTTCTAGCTAGCCGAAATTAGTATTTATCAGATTAAACATACCTGTGGATTTTTATATTGAGGTATTTTTTCTAAAATATGGCAGAACTTAAGTGTGAAGATTACGGTTTTGAATGTGATTTTGTAGCAGAAGGCGATATGGAGAAAGTAATTGATGAGTTTAGAGCACACACTGATGAGGAACATGGAATAGACTATTCTAAGGAAGCCGTAATGCAGTTTCTCTTAAGAAAACAAGGCGTATAAGAAAATTAAGCATCTAATCTTTTCATTGTTGCTGATAAAATAGGGACTTCTTTTGTAATAATTTTTTCAACTGCAGGAACAATACCTATTCTAGCTTTAACGCTTTCTTCATAAATTTCGTAAATTTGATCTCTAAATAATAATTTGGTGCCAGGAAGTGCAGTAATTCCTTCATCAACAGTTCTAGGATCTGACAAATCTAAAACTAGTGTACCTTTTTTCTTTTCTTCCATTGCCAAATGAATTTTATCATAAGTGATTAAGAAATAATCACATGTTGTTGCAACAAAGACAATATCATATTTATCAAAACCGGCTAAAACCTCATCAAAGTCAATAGGATTACCACTTAGGAGTGTTGTAAATCCGGTTGCACGATCAATCGTTCTACTTGTAACATCAAAGGTAACATCCTTTTTCTTCAAAGCCTTTGCAACCATAGCAGCAGGCTCACCAGTACCAATAAGTAATACTTTTTTCTTGGAATCAAGTCCTGCTTTTTCATCTACCAATTTTATTGCAACATCACCAAGAGAAAGTACATCCTTTGCAATTCCTGTGGTATCTCTCATGCGCATAGCTAGTCTAATTACACTTTCAAATAATTTATTAAGAATTTTGCCAGAAACACCTGCACTTTTTGCCTTAGCTAACGATAAAATGATCTCATCAAATATGTCTTGTTTTCCTATAACCGGAGAATCTAATCCAGATGCTAAACGGAGTAGATGTAGATACACATCATCTCCTTTGTACACCTCAAGGGTTTGATCAAAATGATCAATATCATTTTGATCTAAGGAAGATAAAGGTATCCAAGTATCTTTGATTTGATTTAACACAAGAGTTTTTCCTTCAGCTCTTCTTGCATCAGGAGAATCAGAAGTTTCTACATTACTTACTAAAAAGATTTCAACTCTACTTGGTGTTTGAATGATGATACATTCATCAACACCAGGAATTTTTTTGAATTCTTCACTAGCTGCAATAACATCTTTGAAAGTAAATTTTGATAATGTGTGTAAAGGTATATTTTTGAAAGTGACTCGTGCATTCATTACATCAAAACTAATTTTACTCAAATTATCACCATTAAGATTTTACCTTGTCTCGTCCACCTTTTGCAGTTCGGAAAACATTCATTCCAATGAAAAAATTTTCATGTAATGATTTTAAATAACTAATATCATTTTTAGCATTTTTAATTTGTTTTTCTGTAGCCTCAGGATCATTTTTCAATTTTTCAAGTCTTTGATTTGCTTCTTCTAAAAAGTCATCAACTCCACGTTCGTAATTTGAAACACCACCATATTCAGGACTAAGAACATGTTCAGGAACATAATTAGGAGTTTCATCTTTGAATATCTCAGCTTTTCTTGTTATACTAGCTTCTTCTTCTGCGGAAAGGATTGGTCGTGGGAATCGGTCTTTTTTATCTAACCAAAATTCTGGTTCACCCATTTCTCGTCTAAAGATTTCCTCACCTTGTCTCTTAAACGTGTGAGCAGGACCCTTTGATTCATCTTCTTTTACTTCATCAGCAATTGCTTTGTATTCTGCTTCTGCTGCAGATTCTGCTTCTTTTCTTGCAGCTTCTGCTTTTGCAATAGCTTCTTTCACTGCAGCTTCTGCTTCTTCAGCTACTTTTGCTGTGGCATCAGCTTTTGCTGCTGCATCAGCTGCTACTTTAGATTCATCTATTGTTTTTGGAGATTCAGTTTTTGTATCTATGTCTGCTGACAGTTTTTCGGATGATGGATCTTCAGTAGATTTTACTTCTTCAGATTCTTTTTTCTCCTCAGACATCAAAATTTACTAAAGTTGCTTGAATTTTAATATTCTTGTATGAAAAACTGCTTATCATTTCTTTTTTTATTACTAGTTCTACAAGTGTCATTATTGATCGGTTGCAAAATGATTTCTAACTATATGTTGAAAAATTATGGCGCCCTCGGCGGGATTTGAACACGCGTCTCAGCCGTGACAGGGCCGAATTCTAGACCGGGCTATACTACAAGGGCACAAATAGTTTGAATCAAATTGCCAGATTAAAAGTTTCTGTCATAACAAAAAATTTTGTAAAAGACTAAATTATACACGTAAAGCATTTTTCATGAGGGTCTATGGCGCAGCCAGGTAGCGCACCGGACTTTTAATCCGGTTGTCGAGGGTCCGAATCCCTCTAGACCCGCTACTTTTCTTTATTTTATTTATTGAATTATTTCATTAACTTGTTTTTCCAAGTTGTTAATAGAAGAATTAATCTCATTTTCTCTTTTAGTAATAATTGTTCGATAATTATTGATCATTTGAATTCTATCAGAAATCATTCTTTTTTGCTCATCATACCCTGAAGAACCATATGACTTTCTATCTTTTAGAGAGGAAACAATAGTTGTAGAAGAGATAATTTTTGAGACAATTTTTGAATCAACTTTAGTATCAACAACAGATTTTTTTATTTCTGCTGAAGTTAATTTTGATATAGGTTTTTTTGATTTGTGAGCCAATTGAACCAAAATTCCTGCAATTTTATGTGTCACTCTAAATGGTATTCCTTCTAGAACTAATTTTTCAGCTATATCTAATGCAATAAGATTACTGGACTCTGTAACTTTTTTCATTTGTTTTTCATTTACTTTTAGTGTGAGAAGAATTGATTTTAAAATTAATAGTGCACTGATAGATATTTTTGATGTGGACCAAATAGATGATTTTATTTGTTGTAAATCACGTCCATAACCAGATGCGAGACCTTTGATAGTTGTTAAAATTGCAGTCAAGTTTCCAATAACTTCAGCAGTTTTACCTCTTGTTAATTCTAAAATATCCGGATTTTTCTTTTGAGGCATTACACTTGAGGGGGATGTAAATTCATCAGCAAGTTCAATAAAAGAAAATTCAGATGTAGACCAAATGACAAAATCTTCAGAGATTCTACTTAGATTAGTCATCAAAATTGCAATCATTGCAATGTATTCTGCTACAAAATCACGTGTACTTGTTGCATCAATTGAATTCTCAACAAGATCATCAAAACCTAACATCTTTGCAGTACTATGTCTATCAATTGGAATGCTTGTTCCTCCAATAGGTCCTGCACCAAGTGGACTTTGGTTTACTCGTTCAAAAGTTCCATAAAGTCGTTGAAAATCTCTAGATAAAACATCTGCATGTGCTAAAAGATAATGAGAAAATAGACCTGCTTGAGCTTGTTGAAGATGAGTATAAAGCGGCATGATTGTTTTTTGGTGGTTTTTAGCCACAGAAACAAGAGCTTCAATGGTATCTAGAAGACAATTACAAATAATGTTAATGTCATCTCGAATTTTCATTCGAATATCTAAAACAACCTGATCATTACGTGACCTTGCAGTATGCATTTTTCCTCCACTTGCCATACCAGCCTTTTTGATGACTAGTGATTCAATTAATTCGTGAATATCTTCTGCTTCAGACGATGAACTAAATTTTGTTTTTTTTAATTGCTTTAAAACCGATAAGATTTTTTTTGCATCATTTTTTGTAATAATGTTATTTTGATATAACATCAAAGTGTGAGCTTGGCTACCAATAATATCATAAAGTGCAATTTCAGAATCATCATCTATAGATGAAACATAGTCTAAAGTAATATCACTCAAATCATTACCAAGACGAGAACGATACATTACATAAGATTCTAGAATGGTTATATATAGCATCGATGCTTTTGCCGACATGAGCCAAGATATCAAACAACTTCGAGTAAAAATATTCGATAAATTATCAAAGATTGTGGATCCAGAAATCAATACATCAATTGTTGAATTAGAATTAATTGATGAGGTGGATATCAATAATGATGATGTCAAAGTTGATTTGCATCTTACTAGTCCATTCTGTCCAGCAGTATTTGGTTTTAAGATTTGTCAAGACATTCATGACAACCTTTTGACAGTAGACGGAGTAAATGATGTCAAAGTAAATGTTTCAAATCATTTTATGGCTGAACAAATTAACAATCAAGTAAACAATAGTCCAAACCCAAAAAAAGTCGGTTAGCTTCTAAATCCTAGTAAATAACCTCTAAGTAGTTGAATTCCCATTGCAGGATCAACACCTTTTGGGCATACTTGACTACAAGAACCAGCAAAATGACATCTCCATATACCATGAGATTCATCAATAATCTTTAGTCTAGAATCTTTACCTTTGTCTCTACTATCAGCAACATATCGATACGCTTGAGCTAATGCTTGAGGTCCAACAAATGAAGAATCTGTTGCCATAGTAGGACATGCTGAATTACATAAACCACATTTGATACAATTTGCAAATTGAATGTATTGTTCTACTTCCTCAGGGGATTGTAAAAATTCTTTTTCACCAGATTTCAATTCTGAATCATCTCGGATAAGATATGGTTTAATTTTTTGATGAGTGTCAAATAATCTTTCAAACTTTACTGCTAAATCACGGATAATTGGGAAATTATTCATGGGTTCAACTGTAACAACATTAGAATCTAGTTCACTAATTTTTGTAAAACATGCAAGTCTTGGTTTTCCATTAATTATCATTCCACATGAACCACATGTAGCTTGTCTACAAGAATATCGAACTGCTATAGAATGATCAAAATGTTTTTTGACTTCAAGAATTGCCTCTAGAACAGTTGTCCATCGCTCATATGGAACAGTAAACTCCATAAACATACTTGAATCATCATGTTCAGGATTGTATCTTGCAATTCTAAGTGTAATTGATTTTGTAGATGTTATCGGTGTTGATGTTTGTTCATCTGCAATACTAGATACCTGTGCCATTTCTATACCATTCCCATATTTGTCATAATAATTGTTCTTGAACCATATGCTATTAATGCAATCATTGCAACAACGCAACCATAAGAGACAGCTTTTTCGTAAATTCTTCCTTGTTTTAATTCTAACAAAATAACTCTAAGACCATTA
>JAMHKW010000081.1:0-5143 GCA_028439805.1 Candidatus Nitrosopumilus sp.
AATTATTGCAAATAGAATAGGAGATGCCACAAACCCTGTAAGTCGTAATTTACTGTGTAATGGAACCCACTTGTCAAAATTTGCCATCACCTCTATTCATTTTTTGATTCTCCTAAAAATATTGTTGCCCCATGTGAACTTGAATTATTTTAGTGGATGAAATTCATACAAAATAACTAAACCTAGACTCGTAAAATTTTGAATTTGTTTGAACCACTAACGTTGTTAATTAGTGCAAAATCATAATGTACTATTTAGCAAACGACTTTATCCTAGTTTTTACGCATTATCAAGCATGACGTTAAAAAATGTAAAACCATCACTGAACAAGATTGCAAAATCTTTAGGTGGTGTTCAAGATTCAAGAGAATTTCTACTAAAAAATACAAGAGAGATAATTCTACTCTGTAGCAGATCAATTATTGCAGTTCACAAAGGAGATCTCAAAACTGGAAAAAATAATTTGAAACAAGCAGACAAATTATTAAAAAAATACAAGAAAAAAGCAATAGGAGAACTTAGAAGATATCTAATTACACCAGAACAAGAATTTGTGGAGGCTGCATGTCTAATTGCAGTTGTTGAAAAAAAAGAAATTCCTTCGGATAAAAAATTATCAGTAATGCCAGAATCATATGTTTTAGGATTGCTAGATTGCATAGGTGAGTTAAAAAGAACGGTATTTGATAAAATTAGAATTGGTGAAATTGAGGAGGCTACAAGAGTTTTTGAAATAATGGAAAATTTGTATCTTCAACTTTACACTTTCTCAATGTATGATAAAGTGGTAAAAGAGGCTAGAAGAAAGATCGATGTAAATAGGATTCTAGTAGATGATGTTAGAGCTATAATTACAGAAGAAAAAAGACGAACTGAATTAATCAAAACTTTACAAAAACTAGAAAAGTAATTTTTAAAATTGTGTATGCGGGCGATGGGATTTGAACCCACGTACTCCTAAGAGACTAGCCCCTCAAGCTAGCGCCTTTGGCCAGGCTGGGCGACACCCGCAATGAAATTTCCTTGGATGGTTTTTATAATCCTTGATTACTTTTTCATTCGTATGTTAATTCCTGTTAGATGTTTTACGTGTGGAAATTTAATTGCCGATAAATATGAGGATTATCAAAATAAAGTAAAATCAGGTGAGGAGCCAGAAAAAGTTCTTGATTCTTTGGGAATTGAGAGGTATTGTTGTAGAAGAATGCTTTTGACCACTGTAGAAACAATTCAACAAGTAATTCCATTCTATGAAGCAATTCAGAGAAGAAAACAAGAAGTTCAATCTGAGTTAGAGTAACTTGACAAAGATTTCCTCTATTGAAGGACGGATTCTATACAATAGTAGAGGAAGTAAAACAATTGAAGTAGATATCAAATCAGAAGGAAAATTTCTAGGAAGGGTTTGTGCTCCATCAGGTGCTAGTGTAGGAAAATACGAAGCAGTGAGTTTCCCTAACGGGAAACCTGAAGAGAGTCTTAAAATTTTACAAGAAAATTCTCAAAAATTTGTTGGGTTAGAATCTTCAGATCTGAAAGGAATTCATGATACTTTGAAAAGTTTGGATAATTCTTCAGACTATTCAAAAATTGGAGGTGGACTTGCTTTTGCAGTAACTATTGCATCTATGGAATCAGCATCAAAAGCAGCAGATCAACCACTGTTTAAAACACTATCATCAGAATCTTCATTCAAATTTCCATTTCCAATAGGAAATATTTTAGGTGGTGGAGCCCACGCAGGGCCTGGAACTCCAGATATTCAAGAGATTTTAATTTGTGCAACAGGTTCTAAGACCATAGAAGATGCTATCGAAACAAATTTGGCAGTACATAAAGAATTACGTAGTGTTTTAGAAAATGAAGATTCTAGCTTTACTAATGGAAGAGGTGATGAAGGTGGATGGGCACCAAAATTAGAAAACCAAAAAGCATTAGAGGTTTCAGCAAAGGCTTGTGAGAATTTAGGATTCACTTTAGGAAAAGAGGTCTCATTAGGAGTAGATTTTGCATCATCGACACAATGGAATGAAGAAAAAGAAAAATATGTTTATGATAGATCTGGGTTTGAAAATTCTACTGGAGAACAAATTGATTTTGCAGGAAAGATCATTGAAAAATACAAATTGATTTATGCAGAAGATGCAGTACACGAAGAGGCTTTTGAAGATATGGCAGAGCTCACCGCAAAATACCCAAGTACATTAGTTACAGGAGATGATTTAACAGTTACAAACAAAGACATTCTAGCAAAAGCAATTGATTTAAAATCATGCAATGCTGCAATTTTAAAAGTAAATCAAGCAGGTAGTCTTTATGATGCTCTAGAATTTGCTAACATTGCAAATCAAAACAATATCAAATTAATTACATCACATAGATCTGGAGAATCTATTGATTCACAAATATCCCACATAGGAATAGCAACAAAGTCAAAAATGCTTAAAGTTGGGGTGGTTGGAGGAGAAAGAATTGCAAAACTTAATGAATTATTACGCTTATCAGGGCATGATTTAATACGCGGTATGGCAGAGATTTAAAATCGCATGAGTGAACAAGCAGAAGCAACAGACATCAAAAAGAAAGTCCTAACTACAGGAATTAGAGTAGGAACTCAAGTAAAGACAAAATTCATGACACCATTCATTACAAAAGCTAGTCCTGAAGGACTTTACATGCTTGATCTAGATATGACATTAGAGAAAATCAAAACGGCAGCCAAATTTATCAACAGACTAGGAACAGACAAACTCATTGTATGTTCAGATAGACAATATGCAGAAACACCAATTGAAAAATTCTGTGAGATGTTAGACTCTAAAAAACTCCTTGGAAGATTCATGCCAGGAACTTTGACAAATCCTTCATTACCATATTACATTGAACCAAAATTAGTCTTAATTTCAGATCCACAAGTTGATGAGCAAGCAATTACAGAAGCAACGAATGCAGGTATTCCGGTCATAGGAATTGCAAATACGGATAATATTACATCAAAATTAGATGTGATTATTCCAGCAAACAATAGAGGAAGAAAAGCTCTAGCAACAGTCTACTGGTTATTGGTACGTCAAATTCTCATCGAAAGAGGAGAATTAAAAGAAGATGAATCAATGAAATATGAAATAGATGATTTTGAAACAAAGATTACAGAAGAGGAAATAGAATAAATCAATCAAAAGTGTAAAGGGTTCACTTGAAATCTAAAGCTTCTGCACCAGGAAAAGTTATTCTGTTTGGGGAACATTTTGTAGTATATGGAATTAAAACAATTCTTTGTGCAATCAACAAGAGAATTACTGTTACAGCAGAGGATATTGAAGAAGCAAAAATATCCATCAAATCAAACATAGGAGATTTGGTATTAGAACCAAACAAGTCTATTTTAGAAATTGATTCCCCGCTAAAACCATTTTATTATTTAGCAAACAAAATGTTACAAACGCAAAACCAAATCAATGGTATTGAAATTGTAGTGGAATCAGATATTCCGTTGGGAGTAGGTTTGGGTTCATCATCGGCATGTTGTGTTGCAGGTGCTGCAGCAATTTCAAGATTATTTACAGAAACATCTAAAGAAGAAATTCTAGATCTCGCAATTGAAGCTGAAAAAACAATTTTTCAAAACACATCAGGAGCAGATTGTACTGTTTGCACATATGGTGGAATCATAGAATATGATAAGAAAAATGGATTTACAAAAATAAAATCTAAGCCTAATTTTCATCTAATAATTGCAAATTCAAATATTAAACATTCAACAGAATCAGTAGTTAGTGAAGTAAAACAATTCAAAGAAAAAAATGAAGAAGAATTTTTGAAGCTATGTAACGATGAATCAAAATTAGTTGAAGAAGTTTTGGAATTATTAAAAGATAATAATATCAAAGAATTAGGTCAAAAAATAGTTCAGAATCAAGAGTATCTTGAAACAATAGGAATTTCGAATGAAAAATTAAGAGATATGATCCAAATAGGACAAAAATCATCTTTTGGAGCAAAAATTACAGGTGCAGGTGGAGGTGGATGTATCTTTGCCTTAACAGATGAATCAAATTTTGAGCATTCCATAAATCAATTCAAAGATAAGAATTACGAATGCTTTTCAGTAAAAATTGATTTCAAAGGACTGGATACTTTTTAATTGACTACACAATTTTGAACAGCATGATTCTAATAAAATTAGGCGGTTCAATTATCACAAATAAAGAAAAACCATTATCAGTTAGAAGAAAAACAGTAGACAATCTTGCTAAGAATCTAAAGAAAATTAATGAGTCAATGATTATTGTTCATGGTGGAGGTTCCTATGGGCATTATTGGTCTGTAAAATATGATATGCACACTAAGGAAAGAAAATATGATCTTAGAGGAGTCTCAATTATAAAAAATTCAATGGTGGAGTTGAACAAAATTATTTTAGATTCATTGTTAAAAAATAGATTAAATCCATATTGTCTTCCACCAACAGATTTTATGTTAGGAGACAAACCTATTTCAAAAAAAGTTAAAGAGATTGAGAAAATTGCAAAAACAGGCTTAATTCCAGTCACATATGGAGATGCATTATGGTATGGTCAGAAAAAAACATACATTTTGTCAGGAGATAAGATCATGACTCATCTTGCAAAAATTCTAAAACCAAGACTAAGTATTTTTGCTTTAAATGAAGATGGATTATATTCTGATCTCAAATCAAAAAAATTAATTCATGAATTAAAAAATGAACAACCTTCAATTTCAAAAAATAAGATGGATGTTACTGGAGGAATGACTAGGAAAGTTGAGGAAGCCTCAAAGATTTCAAAAATGGGGATGAATGTATTTTTTGTAAATGGTAATAAACCTGAAAGAATTGTGAAAGCTATTAAGAATAATAAATTTGAAGGAACGTTGTTCAAAGGAAAAAGAAATGTCTGAAGAATTTGTAATTTTAGTTGATGAAAACGACAACCAAATTGGTACTGAAGAAAAAGTAACATGTCATTTACCAAATGGGAAACTACACAGAGCATTTACTGCGTTATTATTTGACAAAGATGGTAGGCTAGTGATCACAAGACGAGCAAAGGAAAAAATGTTATGGCCAAGTGATTGGGATGGTACATTTGCAAGTCATCCAAGAGAATCTGAAACGTATGTA
>JAMHKW010000082.1:0-3347 GCA_028439805.1 Candidatus Nitrosopumilus sp.
GTGCCATCAAACTTTCCATACACTTTGAAATCTTTACCGCTAATATCTACGTCATATACTGTCTTTGCACATTCTTTCAAATCATCTGTAAGATCTATCAATGGTGTGGCATTAACAATCTCCACTTTACCGTCTTTTTCTTCTCGATGTGGAACCTTGGACCATACCTCTCGTTCAAATTTTTCCATCAAGGCGTTATCGGACATATGATTGCATAATTTAGGTTCAATTTAGAACTTTTGCACTTAGCTTAGAGTAATTAGGTAAGCGTAATTTTCGAGAAGTATTTTAACTCTGGAAAACAAATCATACTATGAAAATATCTGCACCTTTAGTTAAAGCACTAAATAACCAAATCTCTATGGAGGCAAATGCAGCTAACGCATACCTTTCTGCAGCCTCATGGTGTGAAATAACTGGTTATGATGGAGCTGCTAATTTTTTCCATGATCAAGCAGAAGAAGAACATCAGCACATGTTGAAGTTTGTTAATTTTGTTAATGGTCAATGTCTTGGAGCAATAATCCCAGGTACAAAACAACCACCTAAAACTTACAAATCTTTAGAATCAATATGCAAAACAGCATTATCCAATGAACAATCTGTAACAAAAGCAATAAACCATATGGTTGATCTAGCTCAAAAAGATAAAGATCATAATACATTTACATTCTTACAATTCTTTGTCAACGAACAGATTGAAGAAGAACAGCAATTTGAAAACATTTTACAAAAATTCAATCTTTTAGGAAGAGATAAACTTGCAATTTATGAGATTGATAAATTACTTGGTGGGATGGCAACTTCATCTACAACTGAATCTCAGAATTAGTTAGAATTTTTCCAGTCTAGTTGTTTTTTATCATATTCTTCTTTTGAGTACATAAATTTAGCAGGAACTCCACCCACAACTGTATTTGCTGGTACATCTTTCGTAACAACTGCACCCATTGCGACTACACTATTTTCACTTATTGTTACCCCAGCTTTGATAACAGCTCTACTGCCAATTATTACATTATCTTTTATTGTAACTCCGATTAATTTTTCACTTGGAGGAAATGGATCATTTGTTAATGACACTGAAGGTCCAATGAAAACATTATTTCCAATTCTTGACAATGGTGGAATGTAAACTAGTCCTTCGATCATTGTATCATTTCCAATTTTTACATCATAATCTACATGAGTGAGTGAGCCTATCTTCACATTATTTCCAATCTCTGTATTGTCTCCAACATACGCAAAATGCCATATCTTCACATTACTGCCAATCTTTGCTTTTTCAGAAATAAAATTTTCAACCAATTTTATCATAAATGCCACGGTTTTCCTTGTTTGATTATTTTTTCTGGAAGTGAATCTTCATTTTCTTTAAGAAATTCATTTTCCTGTTTTTTATTCCTTAATTCATCTGGAAGCATAATTGGAATTTCTTCAATAATGAGAAAATGTCTTTCACATGAAGTACAATAGATTACTCCTTCCTGAATTTCATCATTTTTTGATTTAATTTCTATTAGTTCCAAAGGATGATTTTTACACATTGGACATGCCAAAATATCTAATAATTTTTTTTTCATTTTACATCCAGATAAATTGGAATTCCTTTTTGACTAGATAAAAGAGCTGCTTCTGCAATTCTTGTTACATTTACCGCATGTTCAGGTTTTACTATCAACTCATTTTTACTCTCAATTGCATCAAGGAAATTCCTAATTTCTAATGATAATGGCTCTTCTTTTTGAATATTTGGATTGTCGGTTCCCTTGTCTGTTTCAATACGTATTTCTTGAGTGATGAAATCTGAAAAAATTCGCCCATCTGTACATACTGCATTAAAATTTCTCACTCTTGTAGGGGTAATCCAATTTGAAGAAATTGTAGCTATTCTGTTATCTTTGAAACCTAACATTATTGTTGCAAAATCTTCATGTTCGTGGTTAATCTGACCTGATTTTGCAAATACCACTTGCGGTGTTTCATCAAAAAGCCACATCGCTGTATCAATATCATGTACGCTTGTATCATAAATTATTCCAACATCTTTGATATGTAATGGCATTCTATGTTCACGATAAAATTCTAATCTGATCAAATCTCCAAACTTTTTTGTTTTGAGATAATCTTTGACATGAGCTACCGCAGGATTAAATCTCTCGATATATCCACATGTCAAGATAACCCTATTTCTTTTAGCCTCTTCAACTAATTTTTTTCCATCATCTGAAAGATACGTCATTGGTTTTTCTACAAAAACATGTTTCTTTTTCTGGATCAATTCTAAGGCTATTTCTGAATGCGTTGAAGTTGGTGTGCAAATAAAAGCTGCATCAAAATCTTCTATTTCAAATAATTCTTTTATTGTTTTGTAGTAATTCACATTATATTTCTCACCATATTCTTTTGCTTTCTCAAAATTCATATCACAAATAGCTGACAGTACGCCAAATTCAGATAAAATTCTACAATGGTTTTTCCCCCAACCTCCAGTTCCAATTTGAATAACTTTCATTTCTAATACACGTTCTTTAACCATTTAGAAAATTTTTTGTTATTATTCATTACTATCTCACTGTACGTATTCATCACTTGTTTTGTAATTTCTCCAACTTTTCCATTTCCTATTTTCTTAGATTCAATTTTGATTACAGGTGTAATCTCCGCAGCAGTGCCTGTTAGAAATACTTCATCTGCTTTTTTCAACTCATCTTTTGCAATTACTCTAATTTTTGATTTTATTTTCATACTCTTAGAAAATTCTAATATCGATTTTCTTGTAATCCCGTCTAATGCTGATGATGATAATGGTGGTGTGATCACTGTTTTGTTTTTTACAATAAAGATATTTTCTCCAGGTGCTTCGCTTACATTCCCATTTTTATCTAATAGAATTGCTTCATCAAATTTTCTTTTCTTTGCATCTTGAGTGGCTAAAATAGAATTTAAATAATTTCCTCCCATTTTTGCTTGAGTTGGAGTTGAACTATCACTAAATTTCTTCCATTTTGAAATGCATGCTGTAATGCCTTTTTTGTTAAATAAATCTCCGAATGGAAAACAAAAAACAACTGTATGTGTTGGTGCTTTTTTTGTTACGTTTAGATTTATTCCATACTGTCCTACAAAATAAAATGGTCTGATATAACATGAAGTCCTAATCTTATTTTTTCTGCATAAATTAATTATGGCATCTTTAATCTCCTTATTTGAAAATCTTAATGTAATATCATAAAATTTTCCTGAATTTCTAAATCTAGTTACATGCTCATCTAATCTGAATATGTTTAATTTTTCTCCATTCCAATATGCTCTAATGCCTTCAAAAATGGATGTACCATAATGAA
>JAMHKW010000082.1:3357-4742 GCA_028439805.1 Candidatus Nitrosopumilus sp.
ATAATGAATTGCGTGTGTTGTTACAGGAATCTTTGCATTGTTGTGTTTGACAAATTTTCCATCAAACCAAATTAATTCTGATATCGAACTCACAAAAAATTTTAGAATTTTGTCTATTTATTTTATAACTAGGTATAGCCCTCTTTTGGGAATTTCATACCTAAAACTCTCATCGTATTATCTTCTGATGAGGCAAATTTTTCAATAATATTCCAATTTTTGTTAATTATTTCTGCTACTGTTACTGGAACCTGATTTTCCCATTCCCCTTTTTTTCCTAATGCTGATTTGTACATCTCGTTTTTTACTGATGTAGCAGATATCTCTTTTCTCTGTCCCACCTTTGGTTTTAATCTGTATAACTTTAGCATCAACCCTTCTGCCTTATCTCCTGTATAGGTATAGTAATCTCCATTTATCTCACTAAGAATTTCTTTTCGTAATTCCCATGAACCTTTTGAAACAAGCGGTGGAAAATATTTCTTGAATGGTGCATGAAATGTATAATTTTCTGAAACTGTAATTGAATCTCCAAAAACTGATTTTAACATATCTTTTCTTATATCGAATGAAAATGGAAAGCTTTTGCTGTTAATCTCTGTATTTCCCACAAGAAACCTGACCGGCATTACAACAACCTCGTCATTATTTACTAACTCTTTGATAATTTGTGCATGTGCATTTGTCACTGGATTCAAATGTGCCAAGTAAATTGCAATTGTCATATTTTTCTAATCTTTGTCCTGTATTTCAATAATTGAACGCTTTCGTAGAAAATTATTTTATCCATATGATTCGAATTTGACTTCATAACTGTCATCTTCTCGTTTATTTCTCTCTGTTACGAAATCCTTGGTTTCAAGATAGTCCATTGTTCCATCAATGGTTCCTTGCCATCCACAAATGTAAAACATTGTATTATCTTTAGTGATTGTATCTCCAACTAGTTCTTCTAATGGGGATTTCTCACCAGCTTTTGATCTTAGAAATTGTTCAACTCTTCCTGTTTGACCCGTCCATGCACGGTTAAACCATTCTTGTGGTCTACTTATTGCTGCTCTATATTTAAAATTCCATTTATCTGATCCTCTATCAATGCTTTCGTTTTCTAAATCTGTAAGAAGTCCTTTGTAACTTAATTCATCCACATAACTTGCTCCATGTAATACTACGATCTCTCTCTTATCTCCTATATCATGGAGGTGTTGTGCATAACTAACAAATGGCGCTAATCCTGTTCCTCCGCCAATACATACAATTCTTCTTGTATCTGGTTCACCATTTGGTAATTCATTACTAATTGTCAAATGACCTGTTGGTTTTATCCAACTAATTTCTGCCCCTTCTTTTGCATTGAATAACTCTGTTGTCAGTCTTCCTGGGAA
>JAMHKW010000082.1:4752-5104 GCA_028439805.1 Candidatus Nitrosopumilus sp.
AACAAACTCAAAAAATTTTTTATTTTCTGGGTGAGATGCAATTGAATATGCACGCCTGACAATTTTATTATTTTCTCCTGGCACTGGCATTCCAATTGTTAAAAATTGACCTGCTTTGTAATCTGGTATAATTCCATCTTCTGGAACAACACGAAAGATTCCAAGATCTTCTTTTAGTAACTGTGTATAAGTTAAAGTTCCTTTATTGTCTTGAACCATTTCTTAAAACAGTGAATTTATGTTTAAATATCTTCTGTTAGATTAGCCTAACTCGAATTGAGTTAAATGTTGGTAATTTTTTAAGAAAACGAATCATTTAGATTCATGGGCCGATAGTTCAGCCTGGTAGAAT
>JAMHKW010000083.1:0-2632 GCA_028439805.1 Candidatus Nitrosopumilus sp.
AGGCGGAATTTGGTTTTCGTTAATCATTCATCCAAAATTTGATGTCTCAAGTTCAACGCTAGTTCCAATTGCAAGTGCAGTAGCATTATCAAAATCAATTAAATCAGTTTTAGGAGTAGAAACCAAAGTAAAATGGCCAAATGATATTACGATGAACGGGAAAAAAGTTGCAGGAATGCTAGTTGATGCTTCATTTCAAGCAAATAATATTGATTATCTAATTTTAGGTATTGGAATTAATTTTGATATTGACTCAAAAAAACTTGAAAAAAGATTATCAAAGACTCCAAATTTTTACGGAATAAATTCACTTCGAAAAAAGGATGATAAAACACCTCCAAAATTACTTGTTAAAGAATTTCTATCACAATTAGAAAAAAATCTATCACAATTAGATAATGGGGAAAAATCAAAGATAATTAAGGAATGGACAAAAAGAGCAGTAGGGATTGGTAAAAAAATCACAATAAATACATCAAATGGAAAAATTTCAGGAATTTCCAGAGGAATAGACAATGATGGAGCATTAAAATTAAAGACACCTAAAGAAATGAAGAAAATCTTTGTAGGAGATGTTGTTTTAAAATGAATGTGATTTTATAGTTTATTTTGTAGAATCATTTAATTCTGAAAAAAAAATCTTATCAATATGTATGGTGAATTTGTAAAACTTTCTCTAGTCATAGGGTTAGCGTTTGTATTATTTTTATCACCTTTGATGAGTGGCTCATTTGCACAAGGAATTAATGATCTGCCAAACATGTACAAAAGAGCAAATGATCAGTTCATGCTTGGAAACTATCATCAGGCAATCGAACTATATGATAAAATTTTAGAAATTTCCCCTGACAACAAAAAAACATTATTGATGAAAGGAATTGCATTAAGCAATCTTGATAGACATAAAAATTCAATTATTGAATTTTACAATGTTTATCAACAAGATGAAGAAAATATTACAGCCTTAATTGGACTAGGTGTCGGATTTGGGAATTTTGGAGAATATAAAGAAGCATTAATGTATTTTGAAAAAGCACATAAATTACTTCCAGATAATTACATTGTACAAAATTATTATGAATTTGCTACAAAAACTGTAAAAAAATATCCTTACAATGAAGTTGAAAAACCAGAAATATTTAGAGTGGATATAGCTGACAATGTATCAACAGTTCCAGCATGGATAAAAAATACTGCAGGATGGTGGGCAACAGATAAAATTCCAGATGAAGAGTTTGTGAAATCTTTACAATTTTTAGTAGAAAATAGTATAATTGATGTTCAATCTTCCGGAAAAACAAAATCAGCGTTACAATCAATTCCAGCATGGATAAAAAATACTGCAGGATGGTGGGCAACAGATAAAATTCCAGATGAAGAGTTTTTGAAAGGAATTAATTTTTTGATTGAAAATGGATTGTTGGTAATTGATATACCAGATATTCAAGAAATGACAGAAGAAGAAAAGAAAATTAAAGATCGAAACAAATGGGAGTTTTCCAGATACCTAGATAGAATTGTAAAAACAGTTAATCAAGATACCAGGTACATTGAATATCCAAATCCAAGTAATGATGTTATCAAGAAATTCTTAAGAGATTATGTGAAATGGAATTATGATCAACAAATTGAAATTGGAAATAAAAGTTTTCCAAATCCAGAGTATGTGTTGGTAGATGATGTATATCATTTAGAATACAAAATTTATGTTAATGAACAGCCACTAGGTTTACCATTAGACCATGTAAGTACACTTGTGAATTCATTCAAGATGTGGGAAAAAATGACATTTACTGCAAATGATGGAAGAGATATTAAGATACATTTTGTTACAACTAAAACAAAAACAGATGCAAATCTTTGGGTAACATGGGTTGTAAGAGACATGGGAGAAGGAGTTTTGGGACATGCGAATCTTGGAAAAGGGGTTGTTGAAGTAGCATTAGGCGGGTACGGATGTGACGGTAATTTTCAATTATTCCATGTTGACACTGTAGAGTATATTATGACACATGAGTTAGGTCATGGTATTGGATTAAAACACAGTGATGATAAAGAGAGCATAATGTACCCTTCAATGAAAAATACACAATATGCATATTGTATTTTAGATGTTGAAAAAAAAAATTAAACCAGAACCTATAGTTTTGAAAAACGATTAGCCTAGTGCTCTAGAATGTTTTTGTGTGTGAGGACGTTCACCTGAGAATTTGCGTCTCATGTGTCCAGAAGGTCTACCATACAATAATTCCAAGAACCAACTTTCATGTTCAATTTCTTCCATGAGTATATCTTTCGCAATATCATATGTAGCAGGATCTTTATTGTATGTCATTTTACACACTATATCCCAATTTACAATAGCACCTTGTTCTGCTTTGAGACATTTTTGTAAAATTGCTTTTATGTCAGTTGGGTTTTTTGGTAATTGTAAAAATTCACATCCAGACATTTTTGTAAATGCTTGGGCATCATTTGGAAGACTACCACCTAATTGGAAAATTCTCTCAATACATGATTCAAAATGACTTAGATCTTCAAGACGTGCATCCTCGATAATTCCTTTGATTCCTTCACCTTCCATTCCAGTACAATGCATTCTTAGATTTGTAAAGTAATAGTAAGCAGTGAA
>JAMHKW010000083.1:2642-3195 GCA_028439805.1 Candidatus Nitrosopumilus sp.
GTTGTTTTACAAGTTTGTCTACATCTAGCCCATTTTTTTTAAGAATTTCAACACCAACAACTTTGGGTTTTTTTACTGACAAGGATTTCTTAGATTTTACCATATTGAAATGAATTTCATAGATGAATAAAGAGTTTCGCTGTTTAGTCTAAAAATATAGAATGATTTCATGAATAAAGACATACAATTAACCATAAGAATAGATGTGAAATTATAATAAAGTCATAATGACAACAATGTTAGTTGAAATCATCTAATAAACAAAAATGCCCTTCATGTAACAAAACTACATTAATTACAGACGATAATTCAGGTGAGGTTTTTTGTAAAACATGTGGAATTGTATTATCAGAGGGAAGTGAAGCATCAGGACCAGAATGGAGATCATTTGCAAATGATGGAGTAGATAAGAGTAGAACTGGCGCAGGAACATCACTAACAATGCATGACATGGGACTATCCACAGTAATTGGTGCCGTAAACAAGGATTCGACAGGAAAACCTCTTTCATCAGCGATGAAACAATCATTTGACAGAATAAGAACATGGGACA
>JAMHKW010000083.1:3205-5005 GCA_028439805.1 Candidatus Nitrosopumilus sp.
TTCAGCTACAGATAAAAATTTGAGACAAGCACTGTCCGAGATGGATAAATTGAAAGATAAATTATCTTTAACAGATGCAGTGATTGAAAAGGCAGCATACATTTACCGTAAATCTGTAGAGAAAAAATTAGTTAAAGGACGTTCAATTCAAGGCTTAGTTGCCGCATGTGTTTATGCGGCATGTAGAGATACAGAAACTCCTAGAACTTTGGGCAACGTTGCAGATGGAATAAACATTAGGCGAAAAGATGTAGCACGATGTTATAGATTAGTATTTAGAGAGTTGGACCTGAAAGTTCCAGTTGCAGATCCAGTTAATGGAATTCCAAGAATTGCTAGCATAGCAGGATTAGGAGAGAAAACAAAACGAAAAGCAGTTGAAATTCTAAGAAAAGCAAAGAAAATTGGAGTTGTTGCAGGAAAAGATCCAACAGGATTAGCAGCTGCTGCATTATATCTTGCGTGTATTACCGAAGGTGGAAATAAAACACAAAAACAGATTTCAGAAGCATCAGGAGTAACAGAGGTAACAATTCGTAATAGATGTGCGGGTCTCAGAGTATTTCTAGAAAAATAGGACTAACCCAATTCATCTAAAGGATTTTTTTCACGTCTACGCATTATAGCAAATATTCCAAGTGTCATGCCAGATTGATACATTACATACAAAATAATTTGAAACGTACTTGGTACATAATCAGTGAATCTTCCTAGCATAGCAATAATAAAGACAATTACACTGATTGTGAAAATGAAATATCTAGATATTCGATTGAGATCTGCAAATCTGAATAAAAGTATTAGTGTAATAGATAAGAAAATTCCAGTTACGGCAATTACTCCTGCATTTAATCCCAATAAATCAATAAGTAGCAAAAATGCAGATTCGGGAGTTTCAGGAATTATAAATTCAGTAAATTCAACTTTTGAGGGTTCGGCAAATTTTGAAATATTTCCTGCAGCATTAATTGAAAAAAGTATCAGAAGAATTATGGAAACTCCTTTTGCATATTTTTTTAATTTCGGAAATTTTTTTCTTATACCACGAGCAAGAATTGATCCTTGTAAAAGACCAATTGCAAATACGACAGCAAATGTATAGTAATAATAATCTTCAGCTAATTGTAATATATCCAATCCAACATTATTTTATTTATGTACATTTTAAAGTCTGAAGATTAGAATAAACAGACTAGGCAGAATGTATTGAATAGACTTTTCAACTAATAAAATAACATAATTTTATGTCAGAAGATTTCAAGATCGAGACGCCATATTTACCGGGAGAAAAAGGATGTAGAATTACATGGTTATTTACAGATGATGAGGAGAAAACACTATACCTAAGACATGAAGATTTGAAGGAAATTATTGAGATTTTAGATCACAATTCAACCGCAAAAATAGAAATGGAAGATGGTGCAAGTTCAATATTAGTTAATTCAGATTCTACAGATTTCTTTCTTGCAGGTCAAAAATCACAAAAAATTGAAACGTTGGCTCTAAAAATTGCACTAAAAGAATTTATGAAAAATAATCCAGATGCATGAAATCATGCAATCTTAGAATTTCGTGATTTCCTAATTCGTGAATAAATT
Source organism: Candidatus Nitrosopumilus sp. (assembly GCA_028439805.1). Lineage (GTDB taxonomy): Archaea > Thermoproteota > Nitrososphaeria > Nitrososphaerales > Nitrosopumilaceae > Nitrosopumilus. The sequence goes on from JAMHKW010000083.1 coordinate 4,804, forward strand.
AGCATCGTCACATTGATCATTAGTGGAATTTCCACCAAGTCTATCCCAAAAAGAAAAAAATCAGCAATTGGATGGATGTTGGATATGAGACCAGTTTGAAGCCATAAATCGCCTGCCCATACCATGTGTGGAATCTGTATGTAAATGATGAAAGCTGTAAGCGCAATAGATTCGGTAGTGTGTTTTTCATACCAGGCCCAAA
>JAMHKW010000009.1:0-8710 GCA_028439805.1 Candidatus Nitrosopumilus sp.
TTCTTCTCTTCTTTTTTCATATTTAGGATATCTTGTACTGTCTTATGCAATTCTAGCTCTCCTTGTAAGATTATTTTTTATTTGAATTACATTTTCTGCAAGATTTTTTTTATTATCAAAATCAATGACAATTTTTCGAAGAATTCTTTTATTCTTTTTAGATAATTTTTTTAATTCATCAATTAACAAATCAATTGCTCGTGTCACATTATCTACAATTGTAATATTAGCAGTTTGTGAAGTTCTAGAAAGAGGATTCAGATCAAATGTAATCACAATCTTTCCTACTTTCCTAAGTGCTAGAGTTCTATCTCCGTCTTCTAGAGGTACAACTACAACATCAGCTGTAAAAATTCCATTTTTATCTACAATTCTTCTGGCTGAATCAATATCTGGTAGTTTTGTGGATAAAGTGGGATTTATGCCTAAAATCTCACTTGCTCCATTCTTTTTTAGTGTCTTAATTATTGCCTGTTTTCTTTTTTCATTAGCATAAAACAGATTTACCTCAAGTTTTGCTTTGATCTGCTTTGATAATCTTACAATTTGTTTTGGACATAATGCTGCTATATTCCCATTAACTGAGATCACAGGCATTTTTGCCAAAAGAAGTTGTGCAGCTGCAGCTTTAATGGCCTGCTTTGAAGCTTTACCTGTTTTTTCTCCAAGTAAATAATCAAATGCTTCTCCTCTTCCTTGAGCTAAGAGTCCTTCTTTTGCAACTAATCCATTATCAAACCCATTAACTAATTTTTCACGAATTAAAAGTGATTTAGCTCTTGGATGTGATTTAGGAATTAAAGGCATATAATTTCAATTAATTGTAAAGAACTCTTGCTCCATTTTCATCCAATTCTGATTTTATTATTATTCCATCAGAATATTTTTGTAAAATTTTTAAAACTTTATTTTCATCTTTTTTTGGGATCATTGAAAAAACTGTCTCTCCAAAAAATGCAATTCCACATTTGATATTATTTTTAGATAATTCATTAACTAATTTTTGCATTCTTGGAGTCATAACATCTACATATTTTGCAAATTCTAATGACATCTGTTGAAAATGTTCATAATTTTTTGATTCTAATAATCTATTTACCATTTTTCCACCAAGACCATTAATTTGAGATAAACGTTCTTTGATGAATTTATTTGTAGAAATTGGAGAAAAACATATCATAATTATGGAGATCTTATCTGTATGGATTTTTTCTACACTACCAATTCCTGGAGCACCAGGTTTTACACGAATTTCAAAACCACCATGAAATGATGCTAAAACATCCCCTAACCCAGTTTTACAATTAACTTCTGCATTATGCGCGATTTGTCCAATTATCATTTTATCTAATTTTGTTTTAAGAGCTTGATCTAATGCAAATGATAATGATAATGCAACAGCACCACTAGAACCTAAACCATATCCTACTGGAATTGATACCTCATGCTCAATATCAAAAAACTTGTTTGAGAATTCTCCAAGCTTTAAGAATTCATTTAAAACAAATTCTGAAATATCTGTTTTATCAGATTGATATCCCTTTGTTGTGATTCTAAAGTTTGATTTTTGATTGTTTTTTGTATCTACTTTTACTTTTGTTGTTACTCCTTGTTTAATTGAAAATCCGGCTCCCATAGATCCTAAATTTTCTAAACAGTTTTGATTATCATCTAAATGAGCCTTGAAAAAACCTGTAATATGTGCAGGGCAAAATGCTGTAGCTTCCATTGATCTGAGTATAAATTTTACACAAAATATAAGAATATGGCTTAAATTAATTATATTAGTATAAATTGACTAAATTTATTCGACGCCTGCAAAGAATTGGAAGTAGCCTCTTAGTGTCATTACCAAAAGAATGGGCTGATGCAAATAATCTTGATAAAAGTAGCCAAGTTGAACTTGAAACCGGCCAAGACAGTATTTCAATTTCTGCAAACAAAGAGACACGCCCAACAAAAGAACTTGTAATTTCTTATCCATTACCAAAAGAAGAAAATATTGTAGCTGATCTTACTGGAGCTTATCTTTTAGGATATGATATTATTCAAATTAATTCAAAATCAATAATTCCAGGAGAAGATAGAGAAAAAATTCGTAATTCAATGCGAAGATTAGTTGGAATGGAAATCATTGAAGAAGATGCATCTAATATTAATATGCAATTTCTTTTAGATGCAACAACATTAAATCCAGAAAAAATTCTCAAACGAATGAGTTCAATTTCACTTGGCATGTATGATGATACATCAAATGGATTAATTTCAGATGATAAATCAAATCTACAAACACTATCAAATCGTGATGTTGAGGTAAATAGACAGTATTTTTTACTTGTTCGTTTAATTCGTAGTACACTTGTTGATAGAAGATTAGCTAGTGCATTTAATCTAGAAAATATTGATGTTCTTGATTATAGAGTTGCAGCAAATCTTCTTGAAAATGCAGGTGATTCAATTGTTGAACTTTCTACTTTTATTTATAATTCATCATTATCAAAAGAACACTCAAAAAAAATCTTTGATGTAGTCAAGGACTTTAGCAAACTTGCAGAAAAATCTATTAATGCATTTACAAAACCTGATAGACTTTTAGCTATTGAAGCAATATCTTTACATAAAAAATATGAAGAAAAACTTAGTAAATTAAGAACTACATTTGGTGATAAAAAACAAATTCCGATAGATTTTCTTGATTTGGTGTACATGTTTGAACGAATTGCACAATCTTGGGCAGATGTAGCAGATCTTGTACAGCCTATCTATAATGAATGATTAGTATAGTTTCTTTTTAGTAGCATATGTCAAAACTGCACAGATTGTTTTTGAATCTTGAATTTTTCCAGATTTTATCATTCTAAGCAACTTTTGCATATCCATTTTTACTACAGATAATATCTCATCATCATCTAATTTCAAATCTGCAATTTTCTTTAGTCTTGAGGCTACAAAACAGTGAATTATCTCAGTATTGTAGCCAATTGATGGATAGTAAGTAATCAACGGAGTCATCTTTTTTGCTCTATACCCTGTTTCTTCTTCTAATTCCCTGAATGCACATTTTATCGGTTTTTCTCTTTTTTCTAATGTTCCTGCAGGAATTTCTAAAACATATCCATGTGGAAATCTATGTTGTTTAACAAGAATTACCTTCTTTTCTTCATCAAATGCAAGCATTGCTGCAGCACCTCGATGTTCTATCATTTCACGTTTTACTTTTCTTCCCTCTATTTTTCCATCATATACACTAAGACCTAAAATTTTTCCTTCATAGATTTTCTTTTTCTTCATAGGGAATCTTAGAAATTATTATTATTTAATTTGTTTGATATGTTAGATGTAGTCTAGATGATTTTTTGAAATCATTAATAGCACTTTCTAACCATTTGCTATAAATGGAAATTTTTTTTGGAATGAATAAATCAGCTGATTTTACATTTTTAATGTTTCTGACTTTCTGTGTTAATTCATCCATCTTGAAAATACTATCACTATACATAAACAAGACAATTTGATTTTTTGCAATAAAAGGAATTTGTAAATATGATTCAGAAAATATATTATTCATATTTTCTAATGTTTCTTTTAATTCACTTTCTATCCAGGTGAGAATAACATGTGGAATAAAATTATCAATTTTTTTAGGATCATAAATTAAAGTAAATTGAATTCCTTCATTTTCTTGTAGCTTTTCAATACATCTAGTTATTGTTTTTGTTGATAAGTTTGTATTCTTAGAAATGCTTTCAATTTTCTGTCTAGGATCTTTAATTAATTCTTCTAGTATTTCTAAATCTGTTTTTGTAAGATTTGAATTAAATCCTGGATTCTCTGCTTCAAAAATTGATAGAACTCTGACGTCCTTCATTAATTTACTTACAAGTTCAATTTTTTGTTTTAAATTTTCTTTTACAACAATACTACAAACTGTAATTCCTCCTATACACGGTACTACAAAATATGGTTCACCTACTAGACTTACTTGTTCTAAAATCTCATTAATGCTTTCACCTGATACAACAAAATACAAAACTCCATAACCTAAGACTGGTGGTTCGACTTTAATGAAAAATCCTTCAATTATTTCGTTTTCTTCCATTTTTTGAATTCGAGCATGGACTGCTCCACCAGATACACCTAATTCAATGCCTATTTGCCTGTCTGATTCTCTACAATTATTCAATAGTCTACTTAGAATTTTTATATCTAAATTGTCCATTTTATCATCTAATTAACTCCATAGAATATAGAAATTACTTATTTGATATAAGATTGTCTATAATGTAGTGTTATCTATATGATACATTAAATATTAGACTATTTTACTACTCCTGTGGATTATCGATTAAAATTAGCAAAAAGAATGCTATTCAATAAAAAAGGCAGTTTGATTGGTGCAGTTTTAGCTGTAACCATTGGAATTTTAGTAATCCATGTAAACTTCGTAATCTTTCAAGGATTGTTTGATGCTATAGTTAGGGATATCAGTGATTATCGAAATGGTGATGTTTTAGTAACTGATGAAGCTGATTATATCGATAAATCTGATTTGTCACTTGTAAATTGGTTTGAAAGAATTCCATTTGTTGAAGCAGCAACACCGCGGCTTTCATCGACGGCAGAAATGAATATGACAAAAAATGGAAAACTAATTGAAGAAACAAGAATACCAATTGTAGGTGTTGATCCGTTTCGTGATATTAGAGCATCCACTGTTCATGAGACTGTTTCAGAAGGAAATTATGTATTTTCAAGAAATTCTATTGTATTAGGATCAAATGTAGCAAATGATCTAGGAGGAGCAGAGGTAGGAGACAGTGTCAAAGTTCTTGTAGTTGATAGATGGGGAGAAGATCAAATTAGACGATTTACTGTTTCTGGAATTGCAAAATCACCTGGAGGTCAAGGATTTGATTATACAGCTGTTGTACATATTGATACTTTGCGTGATATGTTAAGTAGATCTGGTGAAACTGGTTCATTTATGGTAAAACTAAACGATCCTTCTAAAGCATTTGAAGTAAAAGAATTCTTTTTGCGATCATTTCCTAATGATGATTTTCTTGCAGAAACTATAGAAGAATCAGCTGAAGAACAACTTGCTGGTTTTAGATCTGGTATTGCAATGATTAACATGATAGGCTACTTTGGAATGATGTCATCTGCATTTGCTATTGTTACAATTCAAATGATGTTAGTAAATGGAAAAACTAAAGAAATCGGTGTCATGAGATCAATTGGAGCTAAAAGAAAAGATATTCTAATTATTTTCATTTTTCAAGGAATGATTATTGGAGCAATTGGTGCTGGAGTGGGAACTGCAGCAGGATTAGGTTATACGTTTTACGCAAAGGAAACAAAAATGTCATTTAACAACAGTCTCCCTCTTGAGGTTACCTATAATTGGGAAAAGGTTACTCAGACTGCTTTAACTTCCTTTATCTTGGCAATTATTGCTTCTCTATATCCATCGTATAGGGCAACTAAACTGTTACCTGTGGAGGCGATGAGAACTGTCTAAAGTACTTGAAATTACTAATCTGAGTAAGATTTACGGAGAAGGAGACAATAAAGTAAAAGCTCTTGATGATGTATCAATTTCAATTGAACATGGAGAAGTTGTCTTAATTGTTGGAAGTTCTGGTTCTGGTAAATCTACATTACTAAACATGATTGGATTATTAGATCATCCAACCAATGGAAAGATCTCTATTGATGGAGTTGATACTACAACACTTAGTGATAATAATATTTCCTCATTTAGAAATAAAAAATTAGGTTTTATCTTTCAATTTTCTAATTTACTCAGTGATCTTTCAGTACTAGAAAATGTATTATTGCCAAGACAAATTGGTGGAACTGGTAATACTGCTGAAAAAGAGGCTATAGATTTACTAAAAGCAGTTGGACTTGAAGATCAAATGTATAAACGTGCAAACAAAATTTCAGGTGGGCAAGCTCAAAGAGCCGCAATTGCAAGAGGATTAATCAATAAACCTTCAATTGTTTTAGCAGATGAACCGACTGGTAACCTTGATTCAGTAACATCTGAAACAATTGTACAATTAATGAAATCAATGGCAAAAAAACTTAATCAAACATTTATCATAGTTACACACGATAGACAACATTTTGGTAATGCAGATAGAATAATAACAATAAAAGATGGTAAAGCCTTTGAAGGTGATCAGCCATCTGAAATGGAGGTTATTGCATAATTGAATCTTAAACTATTCTTATCATTGTCTATTATTGCACTTGCACCATTTGTTTTTGATAACTCATTTGCTCAAATAACATCTGGTGGCTTTGGTGAATCTCCTTTTAAAAGAGATTTTGGTGATGTTAAATTTTTAGATGCATACTTTGGTACATTAAATCAGAAAATTGAAGTTGAAGCAGGAGATGGTAATGTTCCATTTACAGTTGTATTTGCAAATGTAGGAACTCAAGATATTACAGGAATTCGAGGTCAGTTATCATTACCATTTGGTTTTTCTGCATCTGATGGACCTGATTCTATAATTCATGCAGATAGTGATTCTAATTCATTAGCAGGGAAAAATTTTCATTTAACTTTTTTTGTAAATCTTGATAAAAATGTAAAAATTCAACAGTATCCTGGAACTGTAAAAGTTGATTATTCTAGATTAAGAGAATCTGGTGTTCGAACAGCATTTTCTGATTTTAATTTCAAAGTGACAGGTGATAGTGTGATCAATGTAAGAGCATTAGAGCCATTTCTCACATCTTTAAGAACAAATGATGTAATAATTGAAATTGCAAATGATGGAAGTGCCCCAATTTCTGGTGTAGATATTGTTGCAACTAATACACAAACAGAACTTGCATCAACCTCATCATCAACTACTAATATAGAAAATGTTGTTATCTTAGAATCAAGCTGGGATATTGGAAATATTGATCCAAAGTCGGTTAGATATCTTACGGCAACAGTATATGTACCTGAAGAACTTAAAGGCGATACTTTACGAATTCCTTTATCAATTTCATACTATAATGCACATGGTGATAAAACAAGTATTTCAAAGATTGTTGATTTTTACATTAAAGGATTAATTGATCTTAGTATTTTTAATGTCGATGTAATTGAATTATCTGGCACACAGATGGTAATTGGTGAAATCATTAATGAAGGAAACGATGATGGATTATTTGGTTTTGTAACTATTGATCCTCGTGGTGATTCTAATATCAAATCAACTACTCAATTCATTGATGAAATTGAAGTTGATGCACCTGTGCCATTTAATTTACCAATTGAATTTGATGGTGAAGTAAAATATGGAGAACATGAAATTATCATTACTGTAAGATACAAAGACAGTGTTAGAGATGAGATCTTTCTTACACATGATGCAACAATTTTTGTTCAAGAATTATCAAATGATAAAACAGATAATCCTGATTTAACAATGATAATCATTCCAGTCATTTTGGCAATTGGAGCAGGAATTTACATTATACGTAGGCGTAAAAAAACAACAATTAAGGCAAATTAGAGATTAAATTATAAATCTAAAACAGGAAAATAAGATTAATCCAAATTGAGATCTAGTATTATTGTTCTAATTTCTGTTTTAGTTGTTGGGAGTATTATAATTTCTCTAGGTTTTCTTACAAATCAAGAGTATGTTGAAATCCCTGAACTTTCTAATCAATATGAAAATTTAGAAAAATACAAGAATGAATTAGAAAAAATTAATCAATACAATCAACAAATCCTAAAAGAGTTAGAAGATCAGTTTAAAAATTCTGATGATATTCATCTGGAACAACTAAATGAAGAGATTGAAGTAATAAAACGAGTCATTAATGAAAACAAAGAAGAACTTGAGCAAGTGATTATAAAATTATCTAAAATTGAATCTGAACCTTGATCTGATGATTATTTAGCTCTTGTGAATTTACGTCATAATTATATAATATTTCAAGTATCTATTGTTAGGTATGGCAAAAGGGGTGTTTCTCTTCCTAGCAGGAAGCATTGTGGGATTTATCACAACTCCATTTCTCTGAGGCAATTTCTAGACCGTAAGATTATAAGCAATTACTAGATCTTGCGATCATGCCAGGAAATGAGATTGAAGTTCCAAAGGAATTACGAGAATTTATGTTAGAAGATGCAGAAGAAACTATTCTTGGACAAAAAAATGGTGCACACAAACAATATCGTTATGGTAATTTACACATCAGAGAATATGATGATAAATTTTTAGTACATACTGATAAAATTGATCCTAGACAAGATCCAATTGGACATTTAGTTCATGATGCACCTGAAGTCTTAATTGGTTTAGCATGCGCAGTTTTTGGTGGTTCACAAATTGCAAAAAAATTTCTCAATAAAAAATCAAAAAAATCCACCATTTCTGGTAGTTTATTCTCATCAATTATTTCTGGATATTTAGGATATTTAATTACAAAAAAAATTAAAAATTATTTGGAGTAAATTTTATGTCTACTGCTAGAACACTACAAGTACTCATCAAACTTTTACCTTCAATTTTTGCATTACGTAGAGATAGAAAAAAATGGATTAGTCATGAAGAAAATGAAATAGATTTAGAGCAATTTCGAAAAAATGCTCGTAAAGTACTTGATACATTCATCTCGTTAGGACCTGTTTACATAAAATTAGGACAATGGCTTTCTTCCAGAGCTGACATCTTACCTCAACCTTACTTAG
>JAMHKW010000009.1:8720-17879 GCA_028439805.1 Candidatus Nitrosopumilus sp.
CCATTTGATCAAGTTAAACCAATAATTGAAAAAGATATTGGATTAATTGATAAAAAATTTGATGAAATAGATCCTAATTGTATTTCTGGTGCATCATTAGGACAAGTTTATCGAGGATCAATTTCTGGTCAACAAATTGCTATCAAAGTAAAAAGACCTGGTATTGAAAAAGTTGTAGCAAAAGATCTTAAAGTTTTAAAAAAAATTCTTCCATTAGCATTAAGATTTGTTGATCCAAACTTACGATATTCAGCAAAAGCTATGCTCTCCCAATTTATTGAAACTATTCATGAAGAAATGGATTATACTGTTGAATCTGAAAACCTAAAGCAAATCAAAAAGGATATGGAAAAAACCAACAAAGTAGTTGTACCACTAGTTTTTGATAATTTTTCCTCAAAAAATGTCATTACAATGGAGTATCTTCCTGGAATCAAAGTTACAAATGTACAGGCACTTGATGAGAAGGGAATTGATAGAGAACAACTAGTAATTGATGTTCACAAGGTCTTTTTTACAATGCTTCTCAAATACTCAATTTTTCATGCAGATCCCCACCCTGGAAACATATCTGTAACTGATGATGGAAAACTCATTTTGTATGACTATGGAATGGTTGGGCGGATAAATAATGAAACAAGATTCAAACTAATCAGATTATACCTTGCACTAGTTGAAAAAAATCCTCCAAGAGTTGTTAATGCTATGAATGATCTTGGAATGTTAACTCCTGGATACAATAGAACAGTAATTGAGAAAGGAATAGAACTCTCAATTCGTTCTATGCATGGAAACAAGCCTGATGAAATGGAAGTGCAAAGCTTGATGGAACTTGCAAATCAAACTATGAGTAAATTCCCATTTGTATTGCCAAAAAATTTAGCTTTGTATATGAGAATGGCATCAATAATTGAAGGAATTTACAAAACACATGATGTTGATTTCAAGTTTGTTAAAGTTCTAAGAAATATACTTGAAGAAGAAAATTTAATTCCACGAGCATATGTTGAAGAATTAAAGATTACCTTCAATAGTTTTTCAAAATCAATTGATACTGCACTTAGAATTGGTCCTGATATGAAAAAATTAATGGATGAAATTCAAATTCATATGAAAAAAAGAAAACCTATGGTTTTAATCAGTGGAAGTATATTTGCATCTGCAATTTTTATTGGTTCAACATTTTTGTATCAATCAAATGAATCTCTTGGTTTAACTGGAATGATTACTTCTGGTTTAATAATGATAGCTTCAAGTTTACTTAGAAAATACTAGTTTATTCAATTGAGATATTTTTTCCTTTTTTTGCTACAGGAATAATAATTGTAAGAATTCCATTTTGATATTTTGCTGATTTAATTTTTTCTTCTCCTTGTTTAATATCGATGGGAAGTTTAATTTTTTTATCTATGACATTTGGTCTTTGATTTGAAATTAACGACTCTGATTCTTTTTTATCAATTATTTTTTGTGCTTTAATAGATAGTATATCTCCACATAAAGTCAACTCAATATCTTTTTTGGCAAATCCTGGAACATCTATTACTATTTTGAGACTGTCTTCATTTAGATACATATCAATTGGTGGTAAGACAAATTCATAGAATTCTCTAGATTTATTTCCAATTTCCTTAATTACTTCTTTTACAAGTCCCATTTTGTGATATGTGTTTAATTTTTAGTTATAAATCTTATAGAATTTAGTTTAAACATATTTGAACTCAGATTTGTATTTTATGTGAACATATTTTAGAAGAACAAAAAGAAATTGGGCTATCTGGAACCTTCGAGAATTCCAGAATCTCCGTGAATTCTATCAATGTGTTTTGAAAGTTCTTCTTTATCCTTAAAAATTGATTCACAATAAGGACATGTATATTCTTCAGCCATAATCAGAAAATGATACGGGCTGTATTAAATAATTCGCAAATTATTAGACATGATAGATTTTTAATCAATTAACTTCTTTGTTTTGATAACTTATGATTATTGTAATTGAGGGTGGTGATCAAGCAGGTAAATTAACGCAATCAACTTTGTTGGAAAAGGCACTTAAAAAAAGAAAGATCAAAACAAAACTATTCCATTTCCCTGACTATAAAACTCCAATAGGAAAAGAAATTAGAAAATATTTGGATGGAAAAAGAAAATTTCCTCCTCAAGTCATTCATTGTCTTTTAGCAGCAAATAGATGGGAAAAACTCAATCAAATTTTAGAGGCAGAAGAGAAAAATTCTGTTCTAATTATGAATAGGTATTATCATTCTAATCTTGTTTATGGTTTAGTCAATAATATGAAGCAAAAATGGCTTGAGAATCTTGATGTTGGTTTACCAAAAGCTGATCTAGTAATATTGCTTGATGTTACTCAAAAAGAATCATTTCGTAGACAGAAAACTCATAGAGACAAGTTTGAAAAAAATGAAGAATTTTTAAAAAAAATCTCTAAAGTCTATAGAACAATTGCCCAAAAAAAACATTGGAAAATCATTGATGCAACAAAGTCTAAAGAAGAAGTACATGAAGAAATTTTGAAAATATTTTCAAAGAAAATAGGATTATGAAAAAAAAATATCTAGACATAATAGATCCAATTCATGATTTTATTCGTGTCTACGAACATGAACTATCAATAATTGACAATCCTCTTTTTCAAAGATTAAGACGAATTAGGCAACTTTCTGGTGCTCATTTAACATATCCTGCAGCTCAGCATACAAGATTTGAGCATTCATTGGGAGTCATGCACATTACAAGTCAAGCAGGTCATGCATTAAATGAAAAAGGATTTTTGAAATTAGATGATATTGAAATACTCAGGCTAGCTGGTCTTTTACATGATATAGGCCATGGACCCTTCTCTCATCTTTTTGAGGAAATAATTCAAGAAAAAAAAATTTCACATGAAGACTTTGGTAAAGAAATAATTCTCAAGTCTGAAATTGGAGATAGTTTATCAAAAAATGGTTTTGATAAAAAACTCATAACTCGAATTGCATTTGGAGATTCTAAATTTCAATACATGAATGAAATTGTTTCAGGTGCACTTAGTGCAGATATGATGGATTATTTGCTTAGAGATGGTTATTTTACAGGAGCAGAACATGCAAAAATTGATCATAAAAGAATTACACAATCACTTGATGTATATCAAAAAAAATTAGCTTTGGAGCGTTCTGCATTGTATTCTTTTGAATCAATGATGCATTCTAGATATCAAATGTTCAAGGCAGTCTATTTTCATAAAACTGTAAGAGCAGCAGAAGTTATGTTAATTGAAGCCTTAAGATTATCAGATGATGAATTTGGTTTTACTTCTTTTAATCTAAATGAATATGTTAAACTTACAGACGAATACGTTTTATCAACTCTAATCTCATCAAAATCTTCAAAATTAAAACGTGCCAGACAATTTGCACTTGATTATCAAAACAGAAAATTACTAAAATGTGTCTTTGAGCGAATCTTGACAAGTAGAACTAACTTGAAGAAAACACGAACTGATGAACTTAGAATAGCTATATCTAAAAAATCTAAAGTTGATGAGAATGAAATTTTTGTAGATAGTTCTGTTACTCCATCAATTCCTCTGGCACCATCCAAAAATGAATCAAAATCCATAATTTTGATCACAAATGAGGATGGAAAATCATCAGCAAAAGAGATGCCAATTTCCAAAATTCCTGTGGTTTCAGCAATATCTGGATTCATGAATATTCTCAGAATCTATACCCATCAAAAGAACAGAAAAAAAGTTGAAATTGCCGCAAAATCAATCATTGGTGATCTAAAGTGAAAAAACGAATAGTTATCAAATTGTCTGGAAAAGTTTTTGGTACCGATAATGTCAAGGCACTAAAAGATTATGCTGCATTTCTAGTAAAAATCAGTAAGATTTGTCAACCAATTGTTGTTGCTGGAGGTGGAAATATTGCAAGACATTACATCTCTCATGCAAGATCTTCTGGTGCTGATGAATCTACTCTTGATGAACTTGGAATTGAAATTTCAAAACTTAATGCAAAACTTCTGATTTATGCTTTAAAAAATAGGGCTTATTCACATCCCCCATCTACTTTACAGGAAGTTAGACATGCAGTGGATGATGGATTAATAGTTGTAACTGGTGGTTTACATCCTGGTCAAAGTACTAATGGAACTGCTGCATTAATTGCTGAAAAAATACAAGCTGAGCAATTCCTTAATGCCACTGATGTTGATGGAGTTTATGACAGAGATCCAAACAAATTCAAAAAAGCAAAAAAATTCAAACGAATTGAACTAAAAAATTTAAAAAATATGTTGGTTCATGAAGACTCTGTTGCAGGAGGATATGATCTGATGGATATTGTTGCTCTAAAAATCATTGAGCGCTCCAAAATTAAAACAAGAATCATAAAGGCTTCTCCAAAAATTATTGAAAAAGCCATTAAAGGTGGAGATGTAGGAACAGAAATTATTCTTCCTTCAAAATAATTACTCAGAAATTTCGTTTTGAATTGTTGGTCTTGATTCAGACCAAATCTGAATCTCTTTTCCAGAATATTCGGAAATTCCTGATTCTCTAAGTTTTTTATAAATTGATATTGCTTCTTCTTTTTCTACTGCCTTTGATTGGGCTTTTGTAAAACCATCTTTATCTACAATTATTGCTATATGTCCATCTACAGAACTAATAACTGCAGTAAATTCTTCTTCTCCAACTGGTTGAAATTTTCCATCAACTTTTTTGGTTGTCAAAGTCAACATACCAAATCCAGCTGCTTCAAACATCTTCATTTGTGATTTACTTGCTCTTTGTTTTCCTTGTTGCACTGCTTGGAAATACTGCATGATTTTTTCTATTTGTGATGATATAATAACTATCTCAACATTTAAGATATCTAGAGAACAAGCAAAAGTTATGAATCCTAAAATCTTTGTTGGTATTGCAGTTGCAGCACTTACTGCTATATTGGGGGGAATTCTTTTGATGGGACCTACAATGATTGTAGAGTCTCAAGATGAAGCTTTTTATGAAACTCAAAATGCTATACAAGTAGAACCTCTTCAAGTTGAACTAGATGAGATTTCTGTTATCAAAATTTCAGAACGATCAGCTACAATTAAGATTGCATTCAAAATTTCTAATCCTAATCCAGCTGCTGTGATCGTTCAAACTATGGATTATCAATTATTTGAAACAGGTTTTTCTGAGTATGAACAAATGTCAGGTGGTCAAATAGGAAGTAGACCTGAGGGAATGGTGGAATTTGGATCAAACTACTATGTACTTCTTGGTGATAACTCAATCATTCTAAAAGATACTATTTCACTGAAAAATTCTGGAAATACACCTGAATTATGGGCTAATCTTGAAGATGGTTCTTCAACTTGGAGAGTTACTGGGGATGTGTTTTACAATCTAAGTTCTATGACAAGCGGTCAAGAAAATGTACTTCATTTTGAATTTACCAAATAACGTCTATTGTATCATAAAATTTCAAAATTATGATAATTTGTTTTTAGAACAAAAAAATTGCCAAAGTTATAAAAGTACGTAAAGTGATTTTTTATCAAATGGCAGAAGCAGGTATGGCCGCATTTGGCTCAGCAGTAGGAGTAGCAATTGCACTAGCAGTAGTGTGTTTCGCTCTTCGTGGTAAAGGACATCCGGAACCACTAGATTAAACAAAGGAATAATTCCTTTTTTCATATTTTTCATTTATTTAGGTTAATCTTGTTTGCTTAGTCCAAACATTTTTCCTAGGGATATTTGTTTAGTATTTTTCTTTTTTATGAAACATCTTTCATAATATTGACAATCAGAACATTCTGATGATGGTTCTAAGATGGGTGTTTTTCCCTCTTTAAGAAGATCATTTAGTACTCTGACTCTTCTAATAACTTCCTCAAACATCTTTTTGTCTCGTGCTAATGAAAAACTTGTTTCTTTTCTGTCGCCAGTAATGTATACAATCACTCCATCAACTTTGTCATATATCCACATGCATGCATTAAGATATAGAATATCATTTGCATGAGGACTTTCTAATTCATCAATTGCTGATCTGAATAAAATAATAGAATCATCTACTATCATATCGACTTGCCCCTTTAACTTGATATCATC
The DNA here is from genome assembly GCA_028439805.1 of Candidatus Nitrosopumilus sp. Lineage (GTDB taxonomy): Archaea > Thermoproteota > Nitrososphaeria > Nitrososphaerales > Nitrosopumilaceae > Nitrosopumilus. Next base: position 14,833 of record JAMHKW010000009.1, read on the forward strand.
AATAGCAAATTCTTTTGGTTCACTACCATACTCTAATTTCTTTAATAATCCTGAGAGAAGTTCATTGAATCCTCTTCTTTCAATTTCATTAGGTTCTATCCTGTCATAATATGAACGTCTTAGGCATCTGACTACTTCATGAAGATGAATAGTTTGAATATCTTTAGAATCTACCTCAATTTCTAATTCTCTTCCAATAGAGCCTAATGCATTTTGTATGATGCTTTGAAAATCTCTATCTCCCATCATAATAATATCATCCTCAAATTAGATCAATATAGGTTAATTCATAATTTTATTTAGATACTTTGAAATTCTACCTGAAAATGCAAGTGTGATAAAATGAACTCCAAATCCTAATACTGCACCTATAATCAGATTTCCAGTTCCGTAATAAATTCCTAAAAATACTCCTAATGATGGCAGAGCAAAAATCAATGCCATAGAGATACTTACCCAATTTGTAAGAATATCAATTGATGTTTCGTTTTTTTTCGTTGGAAATTTACTCATATTTTATACCAGATTATTCTGTCTCTAAAATTAATTTTGACATAGTGGTTTCTGTTGGTATTTTTTGTTCAACTGCATAAGCAATTGCTGCAAGATTTCTTACCTCATATGCAGTCAGTTTTGTAATTCCTACTGTTGTTGCTAAACTAAACATCTTTGTGAAAGAGTTTAGTGATGCTTGATAAATTGCCATTTCAAAAGCTCTTTCAAATTCAGATATTGCATCTAATTCATTTTCAACCTGAGGAATCAAATCTTTGTATTTTGTATTTGAAAGTTCATTAAATGCATCTCTTATTGTTCCAGCTGACATCATTCTTCCTAGCAAATCTTTTGCAGCTGGAGACTGAATTATAATTAAATCCTGAATTTGTTGCTCATCTAGTCCCCAAAACTTTCCTCTAATTACACTTAGAATATTGTAAAAGTCAACATCCATTCCAATTAATTTACTTGCATCTATGTCTCCAGATTTGAGTGCTTTTACAAGACGTGTATACAAAATTTTATCAAAATATGTGTCAAAAATTTGAATATTTTTTTTATCTGCATACAAAGCTGCTGCTTTTGCAATTTCTTCTCCAAATTCTACTTGGTTTAAACTTGCAACTGTTTCTTCAAGATCTTTTGCAACAAGTGCTTTGATTACAATATCTCTTTGTTTGATTAGTTCTTCAGCACGAAGATTAATGTGAACTTCAATCTCCTCTTGAGATTTTCCTAAAACTTTTCCTTTTAGAATTTGTTTTAAATTAGAAATAATAAATTTCAAATAATAAGCATCTAAAATGCGTGATTCACCAGCAGTTTTTGCTATACTATAATGAACCTCAGCTAGATGACCTCTTAGGGCAGATTCAATACCATGAGATGTGTATGGTTTCTCTACTTCAGATACTGCCTCGCCATAAACTGTATTTTTAATACGAATCATTAATTCATCAAGATCTCTTGATTCTGCCAAAGTTTGAAAATCAACTTTTTTTAATAATTTTCCTCTTTTACTATATGATTTAACAGATGCAAATACGTTTTTAGATCCACCCATTTCGATTGTTCTCAATAAATAACTGATTTTAATGTTTGGCGTTCTCTTGGTTATGATAGGTTATTTTATTGAGGAATTTGATGGCATCTTCTTTTTCTTGTTTGGATAGTTCTAAAAAAGCCGCTAAAAACTCCTTTTGAATACCTAAAGAATCATCAGAAATTTCCCTTAGTTTTGATAGATCAAAAGGAAGCAATTCTTTAATTTTTTTATCACAAAAGGCTTTGACATATTTTTGAAGAATTGAATATGTGAAATTGGGACTTGTCATTAGAAGCCTAGATAAAATTTTCTCAAATTCTTTTTCAGCAGATTCCGACTTTGAAAAAAATGCTTTTAGTAAATTTCCTCTATTTTCAATTTCACTTATTGAAAGAGCTATCAAAATCCCCTTTTTGGTTAAATGATAATACGGGATCCCTTTTTCTTGAAGAACCTTTGGACCTCTTTTTAGAGGTAGTCTCCCATGTTCTTCTGCAATCCCCATTGGAAGTAAAATCTCATCCATATCTCGAAATATTCCTGAATAGATATTCTTCCAAGCTATCTCTTGTTTTTTTGCTATTCTTTGAGAAATTCCTGTTCTTGTCTTTTCTGCGGGGTTTGCATTACTAGCAAGTATTGTGATGATCGATCTTTGTCTATTTGCCTCTCCTGTTAAATCATCACCTTTAGTTTTGAATGTATCAAAAATTGCTAGTCTTGTGCCTGCTTTTGATTTCATTTACTAATCCTTGACTTAATTTTCATATTCTATGTTACTATCAGAATACACTAAAATATAATAATTTACTTTTTTACAAACTTTAATGTCTTCAATCCTTAAATGCTCTCGAATTTCGATAAAATTTAATGAAATCTAGGAACCATAAGTATGCTCTATTACTTGTGGTCGCAGTAGCCATTACAGCATCTGGTGCTATGTCTCAGGCATATGCACAAAGTGTTGAAGATGGTATGGATGGATATGTAGTAGGAACCAGTGGAATTTACACTGGTAACCCTAACGAATGTTGGTATGATGATGGCGATGGCGGCATGCTACCTTGTCTAGTTGACACAGGTGATATGGCATGGATGCTAACTGCAACATCATTAGTACTCTTCATGACTCCCGGTGTCGGATTCTTTTATGGTGGATTAGCCAGATCAAAGAATGTCGTCAACGTACTTGGTATGACCTTGATTGTTATGGGTCTAATGTCAGTACAATGGGTTCTATGGGGATACTCACTAGCATTTGGTGGAATTGATAATGATGCAAACATGTTCATGGGTAATCTAGACTATGTTGGCTTTAATCAAGTCTCAGCATGGGCACCACTCGGTGAAGTAGGTCCATGTGCAGATACATGGTCTAATGCTTACCAGATGAACGCGATGAAAGATGGAGACTATTGTAGTCAAGGTTGGCCAGGTACAGTACCTCACCAACTATTTGCAATGTTCCAAGCAACTTTCGCAATTATCACACCAGCTCTAATTA
>JAMHKW010000009.1:17889-24900 GCA_028439805.1 Candidatus Nitrosopumilus sp.
TTGATTGATAGAATCAAATTCAGTGCAATAATCATATTCGTACTTCTATGGGGAACCTTCGTTTATGACCCAATAGCACATTGGGTTTGGGGAGGCGGTTACATAGGAGGAGGTTCAATAGACCTCGATCCAGACTTATCTCCATCATATGCATTAGACTTTGCTGGTGGTACTGTAGTACACATTTCTTCAGGATTCGCTGCATTGGCAGGAGCCTTAGTCCTTGGTAGAAGACTTGGATATGGCAAAGTGCCAATGGAACCACACAATATACCATTTGTAGTTCTCGGAGCTTCAATGCTCTGGTTTGGATGGTTTGGTTTCAACGCAGGAAGTGAAGTAATGGTAGACGGCATTACCGTAAGTGCATGGACTGTCACAAATACCGCAACAGGTATGGCTGCAGTTACATGGGTTTTGATGTCATGGGCACATACCGGAAAACCAAGTGTTGTAGGAGCTGCATCAGGTGCAGTCGCAGGATTGGTAGCAATCACTCCAGCATCAGGTTGGGTAGGTCCAATGGCTTCGATTATTATCGGTATTGCTGCTGGAACAGTTTGTTATGCAGCAATTGCATTCAAGAGTGCACGCAAATGGGACGACGCATTAGATGTATGGGGAGTACATGGAATAGGTGGTCTTACAGGTGCAATTTTGACTGGTACATTAGCTAGTCCACACGTTTGGGATACTGGAGACGGTATTGGCGCATGGACTGGTACTCCAGAAGGAATGGAACAGCAAGCAATCAGCATCATTGGTGCTGCAATATCAGTAGGCTATGCCTTTGGTGTTACCTTGATAATCCTCAAAATTATGGATGCCGTATGGCCTGGCGGAATCAGAGTCACTCCTAAAGAAGAGGAGATTGGCATTGATTTGGCACAGCACGGAGAAAGAGCATACGTCAACGAATAGAAAATCTCTATTTTCTTTTCTTTTTATTTTTCGATCCAAATAAATTTAGATTTGATCAATTCATCAAAATCATGTTAATCTCTACAACTAAATTAAATTCGATTCTTGATGATCCTAATACCTTAGTAGTTGATACTCGCTCTTTCAAGGAATATTCAGAAGGTCATATTCCAGGTGCTGTGAATTTAGATTTATTTGCATTTCATTGGATAGATACCAGTTCAGATGGAATTGAGAATTTCAACAAACAAACACAAACCCTGTTTTCATTTGTTGGAATTACCAATGAAAAAAAAGTTGTATTTTATGATAAAGTATCAGGTATGCTTGCTGCCAGAGGAGTTTGGATGTCAATGTATCTTTCTCATCCAGATACTGTAATGTTAGATGGTGGAATTACAAAATGGCAAAAAGACAATTTTTCCCTTGAGACAAAACCCAATCCATTTCAACCTTCACAATTTTCTGGAAAAGTCAACCCTGAAATTATTTCCGGGTATGAATACATTTTAGATAATATTGATACTCTCAAGATTATCGATGCAAGATCTGTCCAAGAATATAATGGAGATATTGTAAGGGCAGCTCAACTAGGTCATATTCCAAACTCTGTCAATATTGATTGGAATCTCAATATTGGCAATGATGGTACTTTCAAATCAGATGATGAATTATCTGAGCTATACCAAATGCCAAAGGATTCTGAGATAGTGACTTACTGCCAAGGAGCATATCGCGCTGCTAATGCATTTCTTGCACTAAAAAAACTTGGATTTACAAATATCCGTGTTTATCTTGGCTCTTGGGGAGAATGGGGAAATAAACCAGAATTGCCTGTAGAAAAATAATTTGATTTTCAGTTCCACAAAATACTATGGACTAATTACAGATACACCGAAAATGACAAAACCGAGCATAATGAGTGCTGGAATTGTTGTGATGATGGATTCTTTTGACATAAAATCTCTACTCCTTATTCTTCCAAGAATACTTGTTGTAAACCATTTCTGGAACTAATTGTTTGAATGGTAAAGAACCACCATCATACCACTTTGTAAAGAACTCATAGAGATGAAGTCTTAAAGACTGGATGTATACAATCAAACCCTCAATCATCATAATTCCTATCTGTCCTCCAACAATAAGTACAAGAGACTGTGGTGCATCAAGTCCTCCCATGGATTCATAGGCCTTGTTGACTGTAAGCAAAAGAGCTGCATGTACTAGAAGCATAATTCCTATTCGAGCATAACTGATTGTATGCGCCAGACATTCGATAGTTTTTCCAAGTAAAACTTCCATTATGACACTAACCATATCTCCACCATCATCTGGATGTTTTTTGTTGTGTTTTATTCCACCAACTATCATTAGTACAACACATGCAAGTATGATAATTACTGAAACTCTAACTACTACCCATACAACTGCCCATTCCCCAACTAGTACAGAAACCCAAGGAACAGCTTCTGTGTGAATCTTGGAATACATGTTCATTACATCGTATCCAGAACCAATTGCCCCCATCATCACTCCAAAAACTCCTAACCACATGAACAAATTAGGGATAGCTTCAAAAATCAATGCATCCTTATCTTTCTTTTTTGCAAAGTTACGAATTCGTAAAAGAAATGCCCATCCTAAATGAATAACTCCCAAGAAGATTGAAACTTTGAGAATCATGATTACTTGATCAAATGTTAATTCTGCTACACTGATAGCTCCTATCAACCAAGATATAGAATGAAGTGCTCCACCTTCATGTAACAATACTTCAAATCCTGCAAAATGATCTAAATGAAAACCAAAAGCTTCTCCTTGGAAGACACCCGCAACTGCACCTGCTGCACCAGACATTGCAAGCAGCATTCCCCATCTTGATAATTTTCCTTGTCCTTTGAATTTGAATAATAACCCTAATCCCATTAACAATAAACCGTGACCTACATCTGCAAACATTAATCCATAAAATATAGGCCACATGAGTGCAATCATCCATGTAGGATCAAATTCTCCTCTTCTAGGAATTCCCTGACTGTCTGTAATTACCTCGTACGTTCTAACCCATTTTGGATTATCCAAATGAACTGGAAGATTTGAAAGTGCTTCTTCATCTGTTACTTCTTCAGTTATTGATGTCCATTGACTTGTTACTTGTTTGAATTTTTTTTCCATCTTTTTGGGAATATATCCTTGAATAACTGCAAAGTTTTTGGTACCTCCTGGTTTACGTAATGTTTCAAGAACCTCTTTTGCTACAAATGAATTTTCATGCATGGTTAAAATTTGACCACGAATTTTTTTTGTAATAGAAGATAATTCTTTTGAAAGAGATTTTTGTTTTATTGTAAGTTCCTTTATCTTTGATTCTGCCAAGGAATATGCTTCACTTGGAGTTTGAGGGAAATCTTTAGGTATGCTAAATGGATTCGAGTTAAGAGCTCGCATTACTTTGAGAATTTTATCAGCATCTTCAATATCTGAAATTATCATAATAGCTGATTTTTCTTTAGATTCTAAATCATATTTGAAAATTGGTATACCCTCTAATGATCTTTCAATTTCTCCATAATCAGAAGAATTGATAACAAATAGATTTGTGTAAAAATACTTCATGGATCCAAAACCACTTAAATCAACTTTTAGCTTGCTTACAACTTGCAATATTTCTTTTAATGCTTTGAATTCTTCTAGAGAATGACTGACCTTTGAATTTTCTTCTAAAACTTTAGCTGCATTAGTGATACTGTCTGGAGTTTTCTCCAAATCAGAAATTAAATTTTCAATCTCATCAATATTGTATTTTTTCTTTTTTATCACAGTGCCTTTGAAAAGAATTTCCATGATGCCAACTCTCAGAGGAATATTTAGCCCCTTGATTACATCTTCAACAAATTGATGTGCTTTTTGTGCCCGTAGAAGAAGATCATCAATTTCAGGAGTAACGGTTTCATTTTCCATATCCATTTTATGAAACCATTCAAATTCAGTTAGACGTGATATTGCTTTTGGAGAATCGGTTCTTGGAAGTATTACACTGCCCATTAAAAGCTCTGCAACAGCCACACTTCCAACGACGAGTATTACATTATAATATCTTTCTAAGTCCGAATTGAAAATATGATTTTTTTGAATTATTTCAACTTCTCCCAAACATTAAAATCTATTATTGAATGACCACCACGTATTGGCACCTAATTCATCATTAGAACAAGCTATCGACAAAATTCTTTTAAAAACTGAGAAAGAAGTTCTATCCGATCTCGAAAATTCTGGTTCAGACTCTAAACAAACTCTAGATAATTCACTTCCTAAACTAGAACAAGAATATGATAAAATTATTTCAGATGGAAAAAAAGAAGCTGACAAAATTGAAAAACAAATTGTTGGCAGTTCTGATATAGAGTCTAGAAATAAAGAATTAATGTTATTAGAGGAAGCAGTTGATAAAGTCTTTTCAAAAGCATTAGATCAAATAGCAAATACTGATCGCAGTGGAGATTATGCAAATCTGATTAAATCTTTGTTAGATGAAGCAACTAAAATTTTAGGTACAACTGAAGTTACAGTTTTTACAAATGATAAAGATAAAGCCGTAGTACAAGCAGCACTATCTCAATTCTCAGGAGCTGAGTTATCATCTGATACAATTGACTGTCTTGGTGGAATTATAATAAAATCAAAAGATGGTGCAATGACATTTAACAATACGATCGATGCAAGAATTGAACGCATGAAGCCTTTAATAAGGAAAACAATCGCATCCACATTCGGAGTGGGAAATTAGAATATGGCAGCTCAAGGTAGAATTGTTTGGGTAAGTGGCCCTGCAGTTAGAGCCGATGGTATGTCTGAAGCAAAAATGTATGAGACTGTAACTGTTGGTAATTCAAAATTAGTCGGTGAAGTAATTCGATTAACTGGTGATGTAGCATTTATTCAAGTTTATGAATCAACTAGTGGATTAAAACCAGGTGAGCCTGTAATTGGTACTGGAAATCCACTTAGTGTTTTGTTAGGTCCAGGTATTATTGGACAACTTTATGATGGAATTCAAAGACCTCTAAGAGAATTATCAAAAGCTTCTGGCTCCTTTATCGGTAGAGGTATCACTACTACTCCAGTTGATATGACAAAAAAATATCATTTTGTACCAACTGTTAGTGTCGGTGACGAAATTTCTGGAGGGCATGTACTTGGAACAGTACAAGAAACTGATCTAATTGAGCATTCTATTATGGTTCCACCAGACCATCAAGGTGGAAAAATTACAAATATTATTTCAGAAGGAGATTATGATTTAGAAACAGAAATAGCTACATCTGAGAAAGATGGACAAACTATTTCACTTAAAATGTATCACAAATGGCCTGTAAGAAAACCACGTCCATACAAAGCCAGATACGATCCAACTGTACCACTATTAACTGGACAACGTGTTATAGACACATTTTTCCCAATTGCAAAAGGTGGAACTGGTTCAATTCCTGGAGCATTTGGAACAGGAAAGACTGTTACATTGCACCAAATTGCAAAATGGGCTGATTCACAAGTTGTTGTTTACATTGGTTGTGGTGAGAGAGGAAATGAAATGACTGAAGTACTAGTTGAATTCCCACACCTCAAAGATCCACGTAGTGGAAAACCACTCATGGATAGAACCGTCCTTGTTGCAAATACTAGTAACATGCCAGTAGCAGCAAGAGAAGCAAGTATCTACACTGGTGTAACGATTGCAGAATATTACAGAGATATGGGTAAAGACGTTGTACTTGTAGCAGACTCTACAAGTAGATGGGCTGAAGCACTTCGAGAAATGAGTGGTAGATTAGAAGAGATGCCAGCAGAAGAAGGTTACCCATCATATCTTGCATCAAGATTAGCAGAATTTTATGAAAGAGCAGGCCGTGTTAGAGCCGCTGGTAGTCCAGACCGTGATGGTTCAGTTACTTTAATTGGTGCTGTATCTCCATCAGGCGGTGACTTTACAGAGCCAGTTACAACTCACACAATGAGATTCATCAAAACTTTCTGGGCTTTAGATGCAAAACTTGCATACTCTAGACATTATCCATCAATTAATTGGATGAATAGCTATTCTGGCTATCTTGCTGACATTGCAAAATGGTGGGGTGAAAATGTCAGTGAAGATTGGTTAAGTCTAAGAAGTGAAGTGTATGGAGTTTTACAAAGAGAAGACACACTAAAAGAAATTGTTAGACTCTTAGGTCCAGAAGCATTACCTGATGAAGAAAAACTAATTCTCGAAGTTGCAAGAATGGTTAAGATTGGCCTTTTACAACAGAATTCATTTGATGATGTTGATACTTTTTGTAGTCCAGAAAAACAATACAAATTAATGAAATTATTAGTTAACTTTTACAATCAAGGTAAGCAAGCAATCAAAGAAGGTGTACCATTATCTGATATACGTGCAATGTCCATTATTGGTTCAATTCTTAAAGCAAGAATGGATATCAAGGATGATGAGATGCCAAAACTTGATCAACTTGATGTAGATATGAAAGAACAATTCAAATCAATTTCAGGAGTGAAAGTTACAAATTGACAGTAGAAGGTGGAGTTCAATACAGTAAGATTGCTGAAATCAAAGGTCCACTAGTAATTGTAGATGATGTTGAAAATGCAGCATTTGATGAACTTGTTGAAATTGAAACTAATGAAGGAGAAAGAAGACTAGGTAAAGTTCTTGAGGTAGGAAACGGTAAAGCAATCGTTCAGGTTTTTGAGGGAACAACTGGATTATCTATTGCTGGAACTAATGCAAAATTTGTAGGTAAAGTTATGGAAATGCCAGTATCAAAAGAGGTACTTGGTAGAGTTTTTGATGGATTAGGTAGACCAAAAGATGGATTACCAGATCCAATTGCTGATAAATTTGTCGATATTAATGGTGAACCAATGAATCCAGAACAACGTGAATATCCAAAAGATTTCATTCAAACAGGTGTATCTGTAATTGATGGATTGATGACTCTAGTTAGAGGACAAAAACTCCCAATCTTTTCAGGTTCTGGTATGTCTCACAATCTTTTGGCAGCACAAATTGCAAGACAAGCAAGTGTTGTT